>NZ_JBHWIR010000372.1:0-3081 GCF_042731835.1 Kitasatospora sp. NPDC059817
CCCCCCCCCCCCACCCCCCGCCGCGCCCGGGGGGCGGGGCCCGGGGGGGGTGTGGCGCCACCGGTGTCGGGGGCGGCGCACCCCCCCCCGACACCCCGGGCCCGGCCGGGTCAGCGCCAGTCGAGTCCGAGCGCGGCGAGCTGGTCGAGTTGCTCGCCGGTCAGCTTCGCCCGGCGGGTCTTGGTGTTGGAGATCCACACCCCGAGCTTCACCTCCACCGTGCCGCCGTCGCCGCCCGGGATCTCCTCCACGTGCTGGCGCGGCACGGTCACCGACCCGGCCCGCTCCCGGTACCGGGCAAGCGCGACCAGCCCGCGGTCGAACGCGCTCACCTTCCCAGCGCCGGTCTTGCGCCCACCCGCTGCGCCCTTCCCCTGGCCTTCCCCGCCAGCGGCCGGGGCCGCCAGCGGCTCGACGCCGAGTGCGGCCAGGCGCTGCTGCTGCTCGTCCATCAGGCCGTGCCAGACGACGCGCTGACGCTGGCGCTCCAGCCACCGGCCGACATCC
Organism: Kitasatospora sp. NPDC059817; assembly: GCF_042731835.1. Lineage (NCBI taxonomy): Bacteria > Bacillati > Actinomycetota > Actinomycetes > Kitasatosporales > Streptomycetaceae > Kitasatospora > Kitasatospora sp. NPDC059817. The sequence continues at coordinate 508 of NZ_JBHWIR010000372.1, forward strand.
AGCCCGTGCACCGTCACCCCGGGCAGCAGGTCCGCCGGCTGCGCCCCGCCCTGGACGCACTCGGTCACGGCGGCGTAGTGGCGCTGCCAGTCCAGCGGCCACCCGGGGTTCCAGTCCGGATCGATCCCGGCCAGGGCTTCCACCCGGTCGGGACGCCCGTCCAGGACGCCGGGGCGGCGCTGGTTGGACAGCCACTGCCCCACCGGCTTGTCCAACGCGGTGGCGGTACGGGGAGCGGCCAGCGTGCCGTGGTGCTCGAAGTGGACCCGGCACGCGGCCAAGTTCTCCTCCCACGCGGCGTCCAGTGGGTCCCACACCATCCCCAACGCTTCCAGCCGCTCGACCCGCTTGCCCTCCATCTCCCCGGCCGCGTACGCCTTGCGCTGCTCACTCACCCAGTGCCCCAACGGGTACGCCTTCGCGTACTCCAACCCCTCCCTCGCGGCCTCGCGGTGGTCGAACGGCACCCGCAGATGCCCCTCCCGCCTGTAGTACTTCTCGGCCGCCGACCAACCACGAGCCCAGTCCTGCCGCTCCGTGTCGATCACATTGAACGACACCCACCGCGCAACCATCACCGGATCCCTGGGAGCCGAGAAACGCAGCAGCATCCGGCTTTCCTGCTCACCCTCCTGCGGCTCCGGACCGATATCAAACGACGGCTCAACCACATTCGTCTGCTCGACCTGAGGAATCGCCAGCAATTCCACGGCCTCCTCATCATGAGCCCGCAAAGCCTGCAACACATTCACCAAAGGCCGGTAACTCCCAGAGGTGAACATGTCCTGCGGTGCCTCGCCCTCCTTGAGGAACACCGGCACGATCAACGACGCCAGCTTCCCCTCACCGGGCTGCTGCCGCAGCGCCCGCCCGACCGCCTGCACGATGTCGTGCGGCGCCCCCTTCGGATCCAACAGCGCCACCGAGTCCACCGCCCTGATGTCCACGCCCTCACCCAGCACCCGACACTGCGCCAGCACCGCCCGCCGCGCGCTGCGCCCGAACTCCGCCAGCACCCGCTGGCGCCTCTCGCCGGCGTGCTCGCCCTTAAGCCAGTCCGCCCAGACCCGCTCCGGGTAGAACTCGGGGTCACCAGCGTGCAGCTTCCCCGCCACGGCCGACAGGCCCTCCGCGAACGCCTGCGCCTCGATGATCCGATGGTGGAAGGTGATCATCGTCTGCAACCCGTGCTGCGCCATGGTGTGGAGCATCGCGGCCTGGAGCGCGCCGAGCCGCTGCCCGCGGATCTCCTCGCTGCGCTTCTCGGGGCTCATGAGCTTCTCGGGGGTGACGACCGGGTCGGTGAGCTCGACGACGATGATCTGGTAGCGGGCGAGCAGGCCTCGCTTCACCGCCTCTGACAGTGGTAGCTTCCACGCCACCGGCCCGAAGATCGCCTCGTCGTCCATGGACGCGGCCATCTCCTGCGGCAACCGCTCAAGCCGCTCCCCCTCCCGCAGCTCCCACGACGGTGCCGGCCTCTCCTGCCAGATACGCGGGGTCGCCGTCGCGTACAGGCGCCGTGCCGCCGGGATCACGTCCTGGTGGTGGATATCCGCCCACGCCTTCCCCAGACTCCCCGACGTGCGGTGCGCCTCGTCGACCACGGCTAGGTCCAGCGGGTCCAGGCTCTTGCCGTAGGCGCCCTCGAAGGCCTCCGCGAGCACCCCCAGCGAGCTGTAGGTCGCGAAGATGGTCACCGGCCCCGAGCCGTGCCACATCGCCAGCCGGATCGGGTTCGTCGTGCACCGCACGTCCATCGACCACAGCTCGACGTCGTCCTCCATCGAGCACACCGCGACCGCCGGCCCCGTGTGCCCGACCTCCCGCCACGCCTTGATGGTCTGCCCCAGCAACGCCAGCGTCGGCACCAGCACGAGCACCCGGCCACGCGGCACCATCCGCCGCGCGGCAGCCGCGCAGATGTACGTCTTCCCGGTCCCGCAGGCCGCGTGAATCTGTGCCCGCAGCCCGTCCGCCGGAATCGCCCTGCCCGGCGGGATGTCCAGCGCGCGAATGATCGCGTCGACCGCCTCGATCTGGTGGTCACGCAACTCGATGGGCATGTCCCCGATCCTTCCATGGAATGCTGGAGGGGATTTTCCTTGACCGCACGAAGCCCGCAAGAGAGCCGAATACGGGGGTGTGCCTGCAACACTGACTCTACACAGTGCATCGCTTTGATGCATCAGGCTTGCTGAAGGTTCCCGATCCAGGGTGATGTACGGCGCTATTCGGGAATGAAACCGGCCCGGAGGTGGCATGTTTCTCGGACGATGATTTTGGGGGTGGGTGGTGACGGGCGCTCAGGGTGGGCGGAGCGAAGCGGAGTCCACCAGGCTCGACAGATAGGGGCGGGCGTTGGCATTGACCTGTTGTGAGGTGGGGGGAGGTCAAATGGTGGGATGTGGACCGGAGTTGCTGGGCCTACACAGTACACGAGTGATGCACTGCTGCCGGTTAGCTCATCGAATTCCGCTTGCGGAATTCAGTTCCCCCGCTTGCGGGGGAACACGCCGGAGCGAAGCGGAGGCGTGACCTACCGCTGGATTTCCATCGGGGAATAACGCATGC
>NZ_JBHWIR010000373.1:0-2565 GCF_042731835.1 Kitasatospora sp. NPDC059817
ACCAGGAACTGGTCCGCACCGCGCTGTGCGCCCTGCTCGACCTGGAGGACGGCTTCGAGGTGGTCGCCGCCGTCGGGCGCGGCGACCAGGTCGTCGACGCGGCCCGCGAACACCGGCCCGACGTGGCCCTCCTGGACATCGAGATGCCCGGCCTCGACGGCCTGGCCGCCGCCGCCGTCCTGGCCCAGCAGGTGCCCGGCTGCCGGGTCGTCATCCTCACCACCTTCGGACGCGCCGGCTACCTGCGCCGGGCGATGGAGGCGGGCGCGGTCGGCTTCGTCGTCAAGGACGCGCCGGCCGAAGTCCTCGCCGACGCCATCCGCCGGGTCGCGGCGGGCGAACGCGTGGTGGACCCGGAACTGGCCGCGGCCACCCTGGCGGCCGGGGCCTCCCCGCTCACCGCCCGGGAACGCGACGTGCTGAACGCCTCCCGCTCCGGGGCCGGCGTCGCCGAGATCGCCGGCAAGCTCTACCTCTCGGAGGGCACCGTGCGCAACTACTTCTCCTCCGCCATCGCCAAGACCGCCACCCGCAACCGCACCGAGGCCCTGCGCACCGCCGACGACCGCGGCTGGCTCTGACGCCGCCGGACGACGGGCGCAGGGCTTCCCGGGAGACGGGCGTCAGAGCCGCTCGACGGTGACCTGGGTGATCACGACGTCGTCGACGGGGCGTTCGCCGTCCGTGGGGACGGCCGCGAGGGCGTCGACGACGGCCCGGGAGTCGGCGTCGGCGACCTGGCCGAAGATGGTGTGACGGCGGTTCAGGTGGGCCGGCGTGCCGACCGTGATGAAGAACTGCGATCCGTTGGTGCCGGGGCCGGAATTGGCCATGGCGAGCAGGTACGGCCTGGTGAAGTGCAGTTCGGGGTGGAACTCGTCGGCGAAGGCGTAGCCCGGGCCGCCGGTGCCGCTGCCCGTCGGGTCGCCGCCCTGGACCATGAAGCCGGCCACCACGCGGTGGAAGAGCGTGCCGTCGTAGTACGGGCCGCTGCCCGGCCCGCCGGTGCGCGGGTCGGTGTACTCCCGGGCACCCTCGGCGAGTTCGACGAAGTTGCGGACCGTCTTCGGCGCGTGGAACTGGAACAGCTCCAGCCGGATCGGGCCCAGGGTGGTGTACAGGGTCGCGAACAGGCCCTTGGCCATGGCGGACTCCTTTGCTCGGATGGTCAGTTGGGGGCGGGGACCGGCTCGACGGGGCCGAAGTCACGGAAGGTGCCGTAGGTGCGCGTCGCGGTGCCCCTGATCTCGACGCGCTGGTCGAAGCGCACGGTGCGGCCCTGGGCGTCGATCCACTGGTCGAGCTGGAAGGACGTCACGCCCATGCGCTTGAGGTTGAGGTAGTGCTCGGCGTCCACGGCGCGCATCTTCTCCAGGTCGAGCGTGCCGGAGAGGTGGAAGGCGGGCGCGCCGTTCTGCTCCTCCATGCCCTTGCGGGCGGCCGGGCCGAGCGCCAGCAGGGCCTTCGCGTACCCGTGGTAGTCGGCGATCCGGTCGCCGAGCGGGGACTTGCGCCAGCCGCTGCCGGACTTGACGTACGTCGCGTCCTCGGTGACGACGACCGGGTCGCCCGCCGAACCGCCGCCGGCGCCGAGGGACTCGGTGAGACGGCCGGTGCGCACCTTGCCGTTGAGGTTGATCCGGCCGGTGGTGGTCGCGACCAGTGGGCCGCCCTCGGTGCGGAAGTCCTGGGAGGCCGCGTAGGGCGTGCGGGCGGCCTGGGCGAGGGCCTGTTCGGGATCGATCACCCCGCCGGCGGGCGCCTCGGCCGGGGCCGACGCGGGTGCGGACGCCGAGGCCGCTGCCGGGCCCGATGCCGGGGCGGACGTCGGGGCGGACGTCGGGGCGGACGTCGGGGCCGCGTCGGGGGTCGTCGGCGTCGCGGCCGGGGTGGTGGCCGGCGGGGCGGCGGGGGCCGGGGCCGCCGAGGGGGCGTCGTCGTTGCAGCCCGTCAGCGCGGTGAGGGAGAGCACGGTCGCGGCGGCGGCCAGGGCGGTGGTGCGGCGAATCGTCAAGAAAGGTCTCCGGCCGAGAGGATCGATGTCGGCATCCTGGCACACGGCGGGCTGGTGACCGCACTCGGCGCCAGGTCGGGGCGCAGGTCGGGGGGCGCGGGACGGGGGCGCGGGTCGGGCGAATCCCGCGCGGCGCCAACTTCCCTGCGGGACAGGCCTGGTGTCCACTTGTATGGCGGATCATCCCGGTTTCGGGCGGGTCGGGGGCGCGGGCGGCGGGCTCGGCTTGAGAGGATCGGCCCGGAAACGGGATGGACGGGAGAGGGTGGGTCGTGGTCGGTACCGTGCTGGTCGGTGTCCTGGTGCTCGCGGTCGGCGGGTGCGTGTGCGTGGTGTGGGCCGAACGCGGCGGCCCCCGCTGGGTGCGCGCCGTGGCGTCCGCGACGCTCGTCTCGGGGTCCGTGCTGCGCCGCTCCGCGCGCAGCCGGCGCCGGAACCGGAGCCTGAGCGGCGGCGACAGCGGCGACGGTGGCGGCGATGGTGGCAGCGGTGGCGGCGGCAGCAGCGATGGTGGCTGAGCGCCCCGCCCGCGGGCGCGACGACGACGAGCG
>NZ_JBHWIR010000373.1:2575-2971 GCF_042731835.1 Kitasatospora sp. NPDC059817
GGGGGCCGGCCCGCGCCCCCTGGGGGGGGGCGCGGGCGGCGCGGGGGGGGGGTTGGGGGCCGGGGGGGGGGGGGCCCGCGGGGTGGGGGGGGGCGCGCCCCGCCCGGGGGCGCGACGACGACGAGCGACTGCGGCAGGTCTTCGAGGCGGTGCTGGCCGAGACCCTGTCCGGGACCGGGCCGCTGACCTGCACGGGCCTGGACGAGGACACCGAGAACGCGCTCTGGGCGGTCTGGGAGGCGCACCCGAACGCTTCGGCCGAGCTGGTGCAGGCCGCGCGGCGCGCCTTCGCCGGCCAGTTGGACGGCGGCAACGCGGCCCGCTGGCGCGCGGAACTCGCCGCCCGGGCGATCGCCGGGCGCCGCCCCCCCGGCTGAGCGTGCGGCCCCGGTCCTC
>NZ_JBHWIR010000374.1:0-2918 GCF_042731835.1 Kitasatospora sp. NPDC059817
GAGCCGGCGAGGCCGTCCGCCGCCGCGCCCGCAGCCACGCCCAAGCCCGCACCCGCCGCCGAGGTGCCGCCGGTCCGCCCCGGTGCGGTGCCGCCGCAGTCCACGGCCGCCCGGCAGCCGGCGGCGGACCCGGTGGCGGTGCAGCCCGCCAAGCCCGTCGCGCCCCGCCCGATCGTCCGCCCGGCCGCGGCCGACGAGGCCCAGGTCGGCCCGCCCTGCCCCCGGTGCGGCACGCCCAACCGGCCCGACCGGAAGTTCTGCCGGCGGTGTGCGGAGCCGCTGACCCCCACCGAACTCGTGGCGGCCCTGCCGTGGTGGCGCACCCGCTGGCCGTTCCGGCGCCGCGTGCGCATCGGCGGCTCCGGCCGCACCCTGCGCCGGATGATCGCGCTGCTCGTGCTGGCGGCGCTGGTGGTCGCGGGGGTTCTGTTCTACCCGGCGGGGCGGAACATCTACGAGGACGTGCTGGACAAGCTCCGCGACGCCTCGGCGATCTCCCCCACGGGGGCGGCGGCGAGCGCGGAGGTCGAGGGCCATCCCGCGAAACTGACCGTCGACGGGCTGAGCAACACCTACTGGGGGGCGCCGAACGTCGGGGACTCGATCAGCTTCCCCTTCGCCCGCCCGTTCCGGCTGGTGGACGTCATCATCCACACCGGCTCCTCCACCGAGCCGCAGCAGTTCCAGCAGCAGGCCCGGCCCACCGCCCTGGACCTGCGGATGACGACCTCGGACGGCAAGGTGCACGAGCAGAAGGTGACGCTGAACGACAAGCCGGGCCCGCAGACGGTGCTGACCGGCGTCAGCGACGTCGTGAAGGTGACGATGGTCGTCCGCGCCGCCGCCGGGACGGGGCCCGGAATCCCCATCGCGCTGGCCGAGGTGGAGTTCTTCAAACGCTGAGGGCAGGCTGCGGAGGTGGGCCCGGGTGCTGGCGTGGGAGGCTACCCGGGTACCGCCGCAGCCCGCGCCCAGGAGCACCGCCATGCACCGACCCCCCGCCTTCCGTCTCGACGCCACCGCCTCCGGGCACCCGGCGGGGATCCTCGACGCCGCCGAGCGGGCCGAACGCCGGGGCATGGACCGCCTGGTGGTCGCCGAGACCGCGTACGACCCGTTCCTCCAGCTGGCCCGCGCCGCCGACCGGACCGAGCGGATCGAGCTGGCCACCGGCATCGCGGTGGCCTTCGCCCGCACCCCGATGACGCTCGCCTACCAGGCCTGGGGGCTGCACGCGGCCTCCGGTGGACGGGCCGTCATCGGGCTGGGCTCGCAGGTCAAGCCGCACATCGAGAAGCGTTTCGGGATGCCCTGGGACCGGCCGGCCGCGCGGATGCGCGAGTACGTGCACGCGGTGCGGGCGATCTGGCACAGCTGGCAGACCGGCGAACGGCTGCGCTTCCGGGGCGAGTTCTACACCCACACGATGATGACGCCGGTCTTCTCGCCCGACCCCGTCCCCGCCGGGGTGCCGAGGATCCTGCTGGCCGGCGTCGGGCCGCTGATGACCCGTACGGCCGGGGCGGTGGCCGACGGGTTCCTCAGCCACCCGTTCTCGTCGCCCGCCTACCTGGCCGAGCAGGTGCTGCCCGGTCTGACCGGGGCCCGGGCGCAGGCCGAGGCCGAGGGCGCCCCGTGGACGGCGCGGCCGTTCGAGGTCGCCGGCAGTGTGCTGACCGCCACCGGCCGGACGGAGGAGGAACTGGCGGCCAACCGGGCCGGGGTGCGGGAGCGGCTGGCGTTCTACGCCTCCACCCCGGCTTACCGCCCGGTGCTGGCCCAGCACGGGTGGGAGGGGCTCCAGGAGGAACTGCACACCCACTCGGTGCGCGGCCGCTGGGCGGAGATGGCCGCGCTGATCGACGACGAGGTGTTCGACACCTTCGCGGTGTCCGGTCCGGTCGAGGACGTCGCCCGCGAGCTGACCCGGCGGTACGCGGGCCTGGTCGACCGGCTGTCCGTCAGCCTGCCGGAGGATGCGGATCCGGAGCTGGGCCTCGACGTCCTGGCGGCCGTCCGCGCCCTCGGCTGACCTCCGTCGGCCCCCTCGCCGGACCTTCGCCTGCCCCCGTCGGACACCTCGCCGTGCCCTCGCCCGCCCCCGTTCCCCGACCGGAAACAGCCGCCGACCGAACGCGGTGGGCGGCCGATCGGGCAGGAGACGGCCAAGACCGGGCACATTCGGGCAACGGGTTCCCGGTGGCGACGGCGGGCGGCAGGATCGCGCTGGCAGACCGTGACGGGCCGCCGACTTCACCCACCCCACGGTCTGTCATGTCTTGGCCACCGTCGACGACCGTGGGGGTGCCCGCTTGTCCGTGCCAGACGACCGTCCTGCCGTTGACTGCCTCGCCGAGTTCGGGGCGTCCGACGACCTCGCCGACTTCGACGAGTTCCTGCGCGTCTGCGCCGAACTGACCGGCTTCGACGAGCCCGAGCTGCGCGCCACCGGCATGGCCCACGAGCACCACCGCACCGCCCTGGCCCACCGGGTCCGCGACGACCACGCCCTGGTCCACCTCTGGTACGTCGGCGCCTGGCCGGGCGAGACCCCCAGCTCCGCCCGTGCCTACGACCAGGGCCTGGCCTGGCGGACCTTCCGTGCCGACCCGCCCGGCGCCGCCGCACCCGGCCACGGCAGCTGGGCCGAGGCACCCCGAGGGGGCGAGGAACGGTGACCGCCCGCTGGGACGTCGTCGTGGTCGGCGCCGGCTTCGCCGGAACGCTGGTCGCCCACCGCCTCGGCGCGCAGGGCCGGCGGGTCCTCGTCCTCGAAGCCGGCCGGGCCGCGCCCACCGGGACCGTTAACCCCCCCCCCGGGCGCGCGGGCGGCGGGCGGCCCCCCACCACGCCGAGCCCCACCCCACCCCGCCGCCCCGCCCCCCCAGGCTCCGCACCACACAGGGTGACGCGCCGCG
>NZ_JBHWIR010000375.1:0-2875 GCF_042731835.1 Kitasatospora sp. NPDC059817
GGCACACGTTCCCCGGGTGCCGCAGCCGGGCCCGGCCGGGCCGCCCCGCCCGGACCCGTCGCGCCGCGTCGGGAAGCCGCTGACTGCTGCACCCCGCCCCCGGTCGCTGCCGACGCGCGCGGTGGCCGTGATCCCGCCCCGGCCGGTGCAGCGTGCCGCGAGCGCGACGACAGTGGAACGTGCCGCCGCCGTCGCGTCGGTGGAGCCTGCCGAGGGTGCGAATCCGGTGGAGCGGCCCGAGGGCGCGGCACCGGTGGAACGGCCCGCGAGCGCGACGACGGCGGAGCAGTCCGCCGACGTTGCTCCGCCCGTCGCGGAGCCGGGTGGCACTGCGCGGCCGTCCGAGACCTCCGAGCCGGCTCCGGTGCGGCCGAACGATGCCCCGACCTCGCGCACCGGCAACGCCGTGCAGCGCGCCGCGAGGGGAGGCGCCGCACCGGGCCGACCCGTGCTCGGTGCCCCGCTGACCTCGCTGCCCGCCAGCGCCTCGCCACGGCTCAACGCCGACGGCGCGTCAGGCCTCGGTCCCGTACCCGGCCCAGGGGTCGGGCACGGGCCGATGCCGATCGTCTCCCCGCCCGCGCAGCCGGCCGCTCCGGCGGGGAGCGGGTCGGATGGCTCGGAACCGTCGGCACCGGGCAACCCGGCGCGCTCGGCTCGCCCTGCCCGCCCCGAGCCCGGACGGCGCGGGGACGCCCCCGTACAGCGCGCCGTCCAGACCGGCGGCGGTCCGACCGCCGCGCAGCGCGCCACCCAGCCGCGCGCCACCCAGCCGCGTACCGAACAGCCGCGTACCGAACAGGCGCGCACCGAATCGTCCAACGCCCGCACGCACGGCGGCCTGGGCGCGCCGCTGACCGCGCTGCCGCCGACGGCGGGCGCGGCACCCGGAGCACGGGCCGCCGGTACGGCCGACGGCCGGCGCGGCCCCGTCCGGCGGACCACGGCCCCGGGCCACGGCGCCCCAGCGACTCCTGACACCCCAGCGACTCCCGCCACCCCCGCCACTTCCGCACCGCCGCAGCCGGCCGGCCGAAGCGTGGCGCCCCCGAGCCCGGAAGGCACTGTTCGTGCCGCAGGCACGGCCGCCGCCGCGCCGGGCGCCACGGCAGTCCAGCGTGCGGCTGCGCCTAGCGCGCGAAGCGCTGCCACGAGCGGGCAGGGCGGCTCCACGGAGCCCGGCCCCGCCGCCGGGCTGCAGTCGCCCCCCGGGACGGCACCGCAGGACCCGGCCCGCCGTGCCCGGCGCAGCGGTGGTGCCGGTGGTGCCGGTGGTGCCGGTGGTACCGGTGGCGCCCGGGATGTGCGGCCCACCGCTTCGCCGGGCGAGCCCGGCCCGCTGGTCGTGGCCCGCTCGCCGATCGGCGGCACCGCCGCACGTCCGGCGGCCGGGCCGGGCCACTGCACGCTCGGCCTGCTCGGCGAGCGCCGCATGGCGTCCACGCTCGCCGCGCCGGCGACGGCGCCCGCACCGGTGTCCGGCCGCGTGCCCGCGCCGGTGCCCGCCCCACCCGTCGTCAGGGCCGCCTGGCCGCAGGAGCCGCCCGTGCGCACCGAAGTGCCGCCGGCCCCGGAGCCGGCGGCACCCGCGAGCTGGCGGCACCGGGCCGCCGCCGTCCTGCGCCTGCCCCGACGGGCACAGGCGAGCCGACCCGACGCTGCGCGCCCGGCGTCCCCGGAATCCCCGTCGGACCCGGAAGGCGCCAGCCCGGCGGTGCCGGGTGCGCGGGGTGCCGTGGTGACGCGTGCGGGTGCGCGGGGATCGGCGTCCGGCGGCTCTGCGGACTCTGCCGGCTCGGGCGCGGTGGGGCGTTCTGCTGCCGTGAGGCGTCCGAGCGTGCAGCGTTCGGTGGCCGGCGGCGCCGGCCCGGTGAAGGCGGACGCGCGCTCGTCGGCGTCGGCCGGCTCGGCGGCGCAGGGGCCGCGGCCGTCGGGGCGCGGTGGTGCCCCCTCGGGGCGTGCAGGTGTGCGGGGTCCGGCGATTGGTGGTTCCGGTCCGGTGGCCGCTGGCCCCGGAACTGGCCCGAGGGAGGCGGATGCGCGCCGGTCGGAGCGCGGCGCTCCTCCTGCGGGGCGGGCGGGTGTGCAGCGTTCGACGACGGCCGGGGGACCTCGCCCGGAGGCGCCGGACGGGCAGCCCGTAGCGCCCGCCATCGCCCCGGCCGGGCGGGTGCGGCGCGGGGAGACTCCCGTGCCGCCGGTGGCTGTGGAGCGTGGCGGCCGTGGTCCGGCGGTGCAGCGGTCGGTCTCCGGCGGTCCGAGCCCCGTCGAGCCGGGTGTCCGGTCGGCGGAGCCGCGAGGTGCTGCGGTGCCTGTCGTGGTTCCCGCCGGTCGGGTGCGGCGCGGGGAGCGTCCAGCACCCCCGGTCGTCGTGGCCGATGCCGGCCCGGCGGCCGTGGGCGCCTCCCGTGCCGGGCGCGCTGCGAGCGTGCAGCGTTCGGTGTCCGCGGGCCCTGCCGCTGTCGCTGCTGCCGCTGCTGCCGGCTCTGCCCTCGCCCCCGGCCCGGTCGAGCCGACCGTGCGACCGGTGTTCTCCGCCGATGCGTCGACGCCTGCCGCAGCCCCCGCCGTCCCCGCCGCTCGTGGGGGGCGTCCTGCGTCCGCGTCCGTTGCCCCCTCCGGTGGCCGTGTTCCGAGCGTGCCGTTGGTGCGACTCGCCCCGCCGAGCGCCCCGCCGAGCGCCTCGGCGTCCCCGGCGGTCCCCGCGATGGTCCAGCGGCTGCCGGTCGCCGGGCCCGCCGGCCCCCCCGTCCCCGCGTCCGCGGCGCCTCCGCTGCCGGGCGGTGGCGCCTGGGCTCCGGGCGTCGCGGGGGGCGGCTTCGGCGGACCGGGGGCGGGCGGGGAGTCGCTGTTGCGCACCGGGTCGTGGTCGTGG
>NZ_JBHWIR010000376.1:0-2802 GCF_042731835.1 Kitasatospora sp. NPDC059817
CGACTCCCGCCCCAAGGGAATCTGTCCGGGCGGTCGGCTTCGTCGGCGGCGCGCTGGTGCTCGCCGCCGACGAACGCCGCGACCAGCCCGCCCGCCTCAGCCGGTTCCCGCTGGCCGGCGGCCAGGAGGCGACCGGCGGCAATTTCCCGCAGGGCACCGGTTCGCTGCTGGTCTCCGGGCGGGTGCTGATCGGCGGCGGGCGGGTGGTCGTGATGCCCGAGCACTCGGCCAACTACGGCACGGCGGCGGGCTACCAGGCGAAGGGCTAGCCCGCCCCCGTCGGGCACGGCTCGCGGCCGCGTTCACGCCGCCGGGACGGCTGTCGGAGCGGGCTGGCCCGGCACGGCCGGCAGCCAGTCGGCCAGCTCCCGGGCCTCCGAGCCGCGCAGGCCGAGCGCCAGCATGAGGGTGGCCTGCGGGGTCGGCACGAACGGCCGGCGCAGCAGCCTCATCCCGGCCTGCTCGGGTGTCCGGTCCGCCTTGCGCTGGTTGTCCTCCGGGCACGCGGCCACGGTGTTCAACCAGCTGTCCTCCCCACCGCGCGACCTGGGCTGCAGGTGGTCCACCGTGGTGGCCCGCCGCCCGCAGTACGCGCACAGGTGCTGGTCCCGGGCCAGGACACCCCGCCGCGACCACGGCGCCTGTTGTCGGAACGGCACTCTCACGTAGCGCTGAAGCCTGATCACCCGGGGCACCGGGATGCTGACGCCCGTCCCCCGGACCGTGCGCAGCGGATGCGCCTGCTCCACCACCGCCTTGTCCTGGAGCACCAGGACGACGGCGCGCTGGAGCGACACCGTCGTCAGGGGCTCGTAGCTCGCGTTCAGAACCAGCGTGTTGCGCACTTGGCACACCCTTCCCGTGGGCGTGCCACGGCGGCACGACCGTCTCCACACACGTCACTGCCGCCGCACGGCGGTGACACCACTCTGAACGGGCCCACAGCCGACGAACAACGGAATTTCCGGTATCGGGCAGGCGCCGGAGGGGCCGGGGGAGGAATGCGGCACGACGCTCGGGGAAAACCCGCTGGCCCCGACCGCGTAGGCTCTACCACGCTGGAGTCGTACCGACCCGGGGTCCGAGAGAACCGGGCCCGCCACCGGGCGGGCGCCCGATCGAAGGAGAAGCGTGACCGTGACGGACATCGTCGACGAGCTGCGGTGGCGGGGGCTGATCGCCCTGTCCACCGACGAGGACGCACTGCGCAAGGCGTTCGCGGACGGCCCGGTCACGTTCTATTGCGGCTTCGACCCGACGGCCCCCAGCCTGCACCTCGGCAACCTCGTGCAGATCCTCACCATGCGCCGCATCCAGCAGGCGGGAAACCTCCCGCTCGGCCTGGTCGGCGGCGCCACGGGCCTCATCGGTGACCCGAAGCCCACCGCCGAGCGCGTCCTCAACGACCCCGAGACGGTGGCCGGCTGGGTCGAGCGACTGCGGGGCCAGATCTCGCGATTCCTCGATTTCGAGGGCCCCTACGCGGCGCGCATGGTCAACAACCTGGACTGGACGTCCGGGATGTCGGCCATCAGCCTGCTGCGCGACGTGGGCAAGTACTTCCGCGTCAACAACATGATCGCCAAGGAGGCCGTCGCCCGACGGCTCAACTCCGACGCGGGTATCAGCTACACCGAGTTCAGCTACCAGATCCTGCAAGGCATGGACTACCTGGAGCTGAACCGTCGCTACGGCTGCACCCTGCAGACCGGTGGCAGTGACCAGTGGGGCAACCTGACCGCCGGCACGGACCTGATCCGCAAGGCCGACGCCAAGTCCGTGCACGCGCTGGCCACGCCGCTGATCGTCAAGGCCGACGGCACCAAGTTCGGCAAGACCGAGTCCGGCACGGTCTGGCTCGACCCCGAGCTGACCACCCCGTACGCCTTCTACCAGTTCTGGCTGAACGCGGACGACCGGGACGTCCCCAACTTCCTGCGGATCTTCAGCTTCCGCTCGAAGGAGGAGATCGAGGAGCTGGAGCGCGAGACCACCGAGCGCCCCGCCGCCCGCCTCGCCCAGCGAGCCCTCGCCGAGGAGCTCACCACCCTCGTCCACGGCGCCGAGCAGTACGAGCGCGCGGTCGCCGCGTCCAAGGCGCTGTTCGGACAGGGCGACCTCGCCGACCTGGAGGCGCCGACCCTGGCCGCCGCCTTGTCCGAGGTCCCGAAGGCCGAGGTGGCCGAACTCCAGTCGGTGGTCGACCTGTTGGTCGCCGTCGGCTTGGCACCGAGCCGTTCGGCCGCCCGCCGCACGGTCAAGGAGGGCGGCGCCTACCTCAACAACGTCAAGGTGACGGACGAGGAAGCGGTGCCGGCTGAGGCCGACCTGCTGCACGGCCGCTGGCTCGTGCTGCGCCGCGGCAAGCGCAACCTGGCGGCGGCGGAGTTGGTTCCGGCTACGGCGTGACCGAAACACGACGCCGCTGAGCTGCGGCTTCGACATACGAGGGCGGGATCCAGCCGGATCCCGCCCTCAGTGTTTGACGATGTCGTCCGGGTGGCCTAGTGTTGAACGAGTCGCTGATGCGGCCACCCCACTCTGCGGGACCCACCCTCACCTCGATTCCCATTGACATGGGTTTGTTGGCATTTCCGTCAACCGTGGTGAGTGTGAATTTCGGGTAACAACCGAAATGCGCTAATGTGGAGGCCGTCGCGGAAAGCGGCCCGACCAGTTCGGGAAATCGGATGAATGAAACTCCGGAAAACGGAGCGGAAAACATCTGGTAAGCTGGAAACACGAAAGAACGAAGCGCCCGGAGGGCCCGCTGGAAGGCGGTCCGAAGGAAGTGTCCGTTCC
>NZ_JBHWIR010000377.1:0-2780 GCF_042731835.1 Kitasatospora sp. NPDC059817
GGTGCTCGTACGGGCCGCCGCCGTTTCGCGCCGGGCGCGGGCCCGGTCAGGCCTTCTTGACCACGCTCGACTTGAGCTGCATCGCGCCGAACCCCTCGATCCGGCAGTCGATGTCGTGGCCGTCGACGCCGTCGACCAGACGGATGTTGCGGACCTTGGTGCCCGCCTTGATGCCGGAGACGCTGCCCTTGACCTTGAGGGCCTTGACGACGGTCACGGTGTCGCCGTCGCTGAGCACGTTGCCGACCGCGTCCCGGATCACCCGCTCGCCCGGGCCGGCCGGTTCGGCGGCGCCGCCTGCCGCGGGCATCCACTCGTGGCCGCACTCCGGGCAGACCATGAGGGCGTTCATCTCATAGGTGTACTCGCTGGAGCACGACGGGCACGGGGGGAGGTGGTCGCTCATGCGCGCGGGCTGTCCTCTCAGGTCGGGCCGGGGGTCGGCGGCTCGCCAGCATGTATGAAGTTGAAGAATTTTTCAAATCGCTTGTTCGAGGGCATCCGACCGCGGACGGTGACGTTCCCGGCCGGGCGCGCGCGCAGGCCGTGGACGCCGGTGCCCGATGACTGGTATCCAGGCCACTGGCAGCGCGACCGGCGGCCGGCCGGCGCCCACCGCCCCCTGCGGGCTCACCAGCCCACGGACGGACGGGTGTTGAGGCCGGGCCGGGACGTACAACCAGGAAAGCGGAGACGATGCGCAGAGTTCTGATCGTCGGCGCCGGGCAGGCCGGCCTCCAACTGGCCCTGGGGCTCCAGGCCCACGGCTACGACGTGACGGTGATGACCGACCGTGACGCGGACGCGGTCCGCAGCGGCCGGGTGCTGTCCACCCAGTGCATGTTCGACGCCGCGCTGCGGACCGAACGCGACCTCGGCCTGGACCTCTGGGCGGACGCCGCACCCCGGATCGAGGGCCTCGGAGTCTCCGTCGCCGGGCCGCAGTCCGCGCGGGTGATCGACTGGGTCGGGCGCCTGGACGCGCCCGCGCAGTCCGTCGACCAGCGGCTGAAGATGCCCGCCTGGCTGGAGACCTTCGCCGGGCGCGGCGGCCGGGTGGTGATCCGCCCGGTGACCGTCGGAGACCTCGAACACCTCTCCGGCTCCTACGACCTGGTCCTGGTCGCGGCCGGAAAGGGCGACCTGGCCGCGATGTTCGAGCGCGACCACGAGCGCTCCCGGTACGACCGGCCGCAGCGCGCGCTGGCCGCCAGCTACGTGTACGGGCTCGGCCCGCGCCCCGAGCACGACTTCCCCGCCGTCCGCTGCAACGTGGTGCCCGGCATCGGCGAACTGTTCGTGATGCCGGCGCTGACCGCGGCCGGCCCGTGCGACATCCTGCTCTGGGAGGCCGCCCCGGGCGGCCCGGCGGACGCCTTCGACGGGGTCCGCGACCCGGCCGAACACCTGCGGGTGACGCTCGACCTGATGAAGGCCTTCACTCCTTGGGAGTACGACCGCGCCCGGGCCGGAATCGAACTCACCGACGCCGGCGCCACCCTCGCCGGGCGCTTCACCCCCGCCGTCCGCCACCCGGTCGGCGAACTGCCCGGCGGCGGAGCGGTGCTGGGCGTCGCGGACATCGTCGTCCTCAACGACCCGATCACCGGCCAGGGCTCCAACAACGCCGCCCGGTGCGCGGCCGGCTACCTCGACGCGATCCTCGCCCACGGCGACAAGCCGTTCGACCGCGACTTCATGCGGGCCGCCTTCGACCGCTTCTGGCAGGCCGTGCGCCCCAGCACCGTCTGGAGCAACGCGATGCTCGCGCCGCCGCCCGAGCACGTCCTGCACCTGCTCGGCGCTGCCGGGCAACTCCCGCCCGTCGCCGACCGGTTCGCCAACGCCTTCAACGACCCGGCCGACCTGGAGCAGTGGTTCCTCGACCCCGCGAAGGCGGCCGCCTACCTGGAGTCGTTCACCCCGCAGGACTGACCGCAGCGGATCGGCCGGGGCGGATCGGCTGGAGCGGATCGGCCGGGGCGCCCGAGCGGACGGCGGGCCCCGGCCGCCATGGGGGCGGTGCACCGGAGCGCCGGTCACGGCTCGCTCAAGTGCGGCTGAGGCAGGAGCCGGTGTTGCGCCCGGCGAGGTGGGCATCCGGCCAATGTGCCGAGCGCCCGGGTCCGGCGCGGCCGGCCGCGGCCTAGAGTCGCCAGTGGGCGGCGCGACGCCGGGGTCAGGACGATCCGCGTGCACCGCCGCACCCCCGGGGGCCGGCACACCCTTGGCCCCCACGCCGCCACAAGCGCACCTCGGCCTCGTCCGCCACCCAAAGGAGTCCGACATGTCTGACATTGCCATGTCCGCGTCCACGTCCGCCCCGGTCCTCGTCGGCCAGGCGCTCGACCTCCAGGACCTGGACCTCAGCGAGCTGACCGTCACCGCGCTGCGCGACACCGTCGCCCTGCCGGAGAACGGCGGGTCCTGGGGGTCCTGCTCCTGCCAGGCCTCGTCCTCCTGCGCCCAGCCGAACCTGCCCGGCGCGGACTCGTTCTGACCATCCGTCAATTCATCTCGAACATCCGGGAGACCACATGTCGGACCACTTCGAGGACGTCCTCGCCCTCGACGACCTCGACCTCGGCGAGCTGACCGTCACCGCGCTGCGCGACACCGTCGCCCTGCCCGAGACGGGCGCCTCCGGGGCACCCAGCTCCAGCTCCTGCGGATCGTCCTCCTGCGCCGCTCCGCACCCGCCGACCCAGACCTTCTGAGCCCGGCGTCGCCAAGTCCCCGTTGAACAGCGCGTGTCGGCGTGCGGCCGCCCCCACCCGGGG
>NZ_JBHWIR010000378.1:0-1389 GCF_042731835.1 Kitasatospora sp. NPDC059817
CCGGGTCCTGGGCGGGGGGGGCGGGTGCGGGCCGGGGGGGGGGGTGGGGGGCGGGGCGGCCTCGGGTGTGGTGGGGGGTTAGGTGCCCCCGGGCTTCTTCTGGGGTGGGGCGGGGGGGTTGCACGCGGCCGGACCACTGGACCTCGGCGGCGTTCTCCTGGCCGGGGACGGCGTGGACGCGGATCGTGGAGACGTAGCCGTTGACGGGGAACGGGGCTTCCAGGATGGCGTAGCTGTAGTGGCGCTCGGCCTCGTTGAAGGCGACGAGGCGCTCGATGATGGTCCCGCCCTCGGGATTGCGCAGGCGGCGGACGCGGCCGCCTTCGAGGGCGGTGCTCTCGGGAATGTACGGGAGCCAGTCGGGGAGGGAGTCGAAGCCGCCGATGAGGTTCCACACCTTGTCGGGGGAGGCGGGGACGATGCGGCTGACGGAGGTGGAGGCCATGATCGGATTTCCTGACGGGTCGGGGGTGGTTCAGGCGCCGTACGGCAGCGGGGCGGCCGGGCTGACGAGTTCGGCGGAGCGCAGCTCCTGCCAGAACGCGGCGGGGACGGTCTCGTTGAGCGCCGCCTGGTCCTCGGCGATGCGGCTGGGCTTGGTGGCGCCGGCGACGACCGCGGCGGTGACCGGGTGGGCGAGGGAGAACTGCAGGGCGGCGGCCTTGATGCTCACGCCGTGCTCCGCGGCGAGGTCCTTGAGCCGGGTGACGCGCTCGATGATGTGCGCAGGGGCTTCCTGGTACTCGAAGTGGGTGCCGCCGGCGAGGATGCCGGAGCTGTAGGGGCCGCCGACGACCATGCCGACGCCCTGCTCCTGTGCCATCGGCAGCAGGCGCTGGAGGGCGTGCTCGTGGTCGAGGAGGGTGTAGCGGCCGGCGAGGAGGAAGCCGTCCGGACGGGGCTCGTCGAGGGACAGGGTGAGCTCGATCGGCTCGGTCTTGTTGACACCGAGGCCCCAGGCCCCGATGACGCCCTCGTCGCGCAGGCGGGACAGGACTCGGAAGGCGCCGGTGCGGGCCTCCTCGAACTTGGCCAGCCACTGGTCGCCGTGGAAGTCCTGGGCGATGTCGTGGACCCAGACGATGTCCAGGCGGTCGGTGCGCAGGCGCTTGAGGCTGTCCTCGATGGAGCGCTCGGTGGCCTCGGCGGTCCAGACGTGCAGCATCCTGTTGGGGTTGCCGTGCTCGAACAGGCCGCCCTTCTCGCCGAGTTCGCGGGCGCCCTCCTCCAGTTCCGCGAGGATGACGCGGCCGACCTTGCTGGAGAGCACGTACTCGTCGCGGGGCTTGGTGGAGAGGACCGCGCCGAGGCGTTCCACGGCGAGGCCCGCGCCGTAGAAGTGGGCGGTGTCGTAGTATCGGACGCCGAGCGAGGCGGAAGGCCCCGCCG
>NZ_JBHWIR010000378.1:1399-2741 GCF_042731835.1 Kitasatospora sp. NPDC059817
GTTTATCCGCCCCCCCCCCCCCCCCGGGGGGGGGGGGGGGGGCCCCCCCCCCGCGCGGGGCGGGCCCGCGCCCCGCCCGGCGCCGTAGAAGGGGGCGGTGTCGTAGTAGCGGACGCCGTGCTGCCAGGCGGCCTCGACGGTGGCGGCGGCCTCCTGGTCGGGGATCGCGCGGAACATGTTGCCGAGCGGGGCGGTGCCGTAGCCGAGCTTGCCGGGGAGGAGTTCCTTGAGGGACATGGTGGTGCCTTTTCGAAACGGAGGGTGCGGGGCGCAAGAGGCCACGCAATAGATGCGAGCGCGTCTTGCATGCGTTAACAATAGTTGCAGACGCGCGGTAATGCAAGCCCTACGCGCCGGATGCGGGGAAGCGCGGCAGGACGTACTCCGCGAGCTCCTGCAGCAGTTCCTCCACCGGCCGGTCGTTGGGCCGCAGATTGAAGGAGACGTGCGAGACCCCGAACAGCGCCATGGTCTCCAGGTGCTCGATCAGGGCGTTGCGGCCGGTGCTGAGGCCGAGCCGGATCGGACGGGCCGGAGCGTCCGGGTCCTCCTGGAGGGTGAGCACCATCGGGGTCACGTACGGCTTCTCCCCGGCGAGTTCGCGCCACTGGCGGGTCCGCAGGCGCAGCGCGCCCAGGTCGCGGGGGTAGTTGAGCGAGGCGTCGGCGTGCTCGGCGATCCACTCGGGCGTCTGCTGGGCGCCTCCGGCGACGGCGATCGGGATGCCCGCCGCCTCCGCCGGTTTCGGCAGGACCTCCAGCTGGAAGTCCAGGCCGAGACCGACCCCGGGCAGTTCCAGCGGGCCCGGGCGCCAGGCGGCGCGCAGGGTGTGCAGTCCCTCGCGGAAGGCGGCGCCGCGGGCCTCGAAGTCCCGTCCGAAGAGCGGGTACTCGACGGGACGGTCGCCGCTGGCGAGGCCGAGCAGCATCCGGCCGCCGGAGAGCGCGTCGACGGTGGCGGCGGCCTTGGCGACGAGCAGCGGTTCGCGCAGCGGCAGGACGACGGCCGCGGTGCCGAGGACGGCCTGCTCGGTGACGGCGGCGAGGTGGCCGAGGTGGGTGAAGGTCTCGAAGACCGTCCCGGCGTCCCCGAAGCGGACGGGGTCGAAGAGCGGGACGTCGCGCACCCAGAGGCCGGCGAAGCCGAGCCGGTCGGCGAGCCGGGCGAGGCGCGCGTGGTCGGCGAGGTCCGGGACGCCGTGGGAGCGGCCGGCCGTACGGTCGGTGGCCTGCCGGGACGGGCCCCAGTCGTTGTCGAGGGGGAGTTCCAGGCCGAGGGTGAGCCGGCCCTCGCCGGGGGCGAGGCGGGCGAGGGCGGGGTGACGGGGTGCCATGGGTGAATC
>NZ_JBHWIR010000379.1:0-2737 GCF_042731835.1 Kitasatospora sp. NPDC059817
CGTCCGGGCAACAACCCGTTCACCTCGGGCAGCGCGACCGGTATGGCCCGCCCCGGCGACCGCCGTCAGGGCGCGCCGGGTGCGCGTCCCGCCGGTCAGGGCGCCCCGGGTGGCGACCGTCCGCGTCCGGGCGGCGACCGTCCGCGTCCCGCCGGTGCTCCCGGTGCCGACCGTGGCGCCGCGCGTCCGGGCGGCGACCGTCCGCGTCCCGCTGGTGCTCCCGGCGCTGACCGTGGCGCCGCGCGTCCCGGTGGCGACCGTCCGCGTCCCGCTGGTGCTCCCGGCGCTGACCGTGGCGCCGCGCGTCCCGGTGGCGACCGTCCGCGTCCCGACGGCATGCCGCGTCCGGCCGGTCCGCGCCCCGGCGCCCCGTCCCCGTCCGGCATGCCGCGCCCGAACCCGGGCATGATGCCGCAGCGTCCGGCTCCGGGCCCGCGTCCGGGCCCCGGCGGCCGTGGCCCCGGTGGCCCCGGTGGCCGTCCGGGTGGTCCGGGTGCCGGTGGCGCCCGTCCGGGCTTCCAGGGTCGTCCGGCCGGTCCGGGCTCGCGTCCGGCCGGTGGCGGCGGCTTCGGCGGTCCGCGTCCCGGTGGCGGTGCCCCCGGTGGCGGCGGCGGCTTCGGTCCGCGTCCCGGTGGTTTCGGTGGTCGTCCCGGCGGCCCGGGTGCCCGTGGTGGCACGCAGGGCGCCTTCGGTCGTGGCCCGGGCGGTCGCCCGGCGCGTGGCCGCAAGTCGAAGCGGGCGAAGCGCCAGGAGTACGAGGCCATGCAGGCCCCGTCCGTCGGCGGTGTGATGCTGCCTCGCGGCAACGGCCAGACCGTTCGCCTGTCGAGCGGCGCCTCGCTGATGGACTTCGCGGAGAAGATCAACGCCAACCCGGCCGCGCTCGTCTCCGTCATGTTCAACCTCGGTGAGATGGTCACCGCGACGCAGTCGGTCTCCGACGCGACCCTCGAGCTGCTGGCCGGCGAGATGGGCTTCATCCTGGAGATCGTCAGCCGCGACGACGAGGACCGCGAGCTGCTGGAGTCGTTCGACATCGACTTCGGTGCGAACGAGGGCGACGAGGACCAGCTGGCCCCGCGCCCGCCGGTCGTCACCGTCATGGGTCACGTCGACCACGGTAAGACCCGCCTGCTGGACGCCATCCGCAAGTCCAACGTGGTGGCCGGCGAGGCCGGTGGCATCACCCAGCACATCGGTGCCTACCAGGTCGTCACCGAGGTGAACGGCGAGCAGCGCCCGATCACCTTCCTCGACACCCCGGGTCACGAGGCGTTCTCCGCCATGCGTGCCCGTGGTGCCAAGTCCACCGACATCGCGATCCTGGTGGTCGCGGCCAACGACGGTGTCATGCCGCAGACGGTCGAGGCGTTGAACCACGCCAAGGCCGCGGGTGTGCCGATCGTGGTCGCCGTCAACAAGATCGACGTCGAGGGCGCCGACCCGACCAAGGTCCGCGGTCAGCTGACCGAGTTCGGTCTGGTGGCCGAGGAGTACGGCGGCGACACCATGTTCGTCGACATCTCCGCGCGCCAGGGCCTCAACATCGAGCAGCTGCTGGAGGCCGTGGTCCTCACCGCGGACGCCTCGCTCGACCTGCGGGCCAACCCCGAGCAGGACGCGCAGGGTATCGCCATCGAGGCCCACCTCGACAAGGGCCGCGGCGCCATGGCGACCGTGCTCGTGCAGCGCGGTACCCTCCGCGTCGGCGACTCGATCGTGGTCGGCGACGCCTACGGCCGCGTCCGCGCGATGCTGGACGAGAACGGCAACAGCCTCGCCGAGGCCGGCCCGTCCCGCCCGGTGCTGCTGCTCGGTCTGACCTCGGTGCCCCGCGCCGGCGACAGCTTCATCGTCGTCGACGAGGACCGCACCGCCCGTCAGATCGCCGAGAAGCGCTCGGCCCGCGACCGCAACGCCGCCTTCGCGCAGCGTCGGGTCCGGGTGTCCCTGGAGGACCTGGACAAGGCCATCGCCGCCGGCGAGATCGAGCAGCTCAACCTCATCATCAAGGGTGACGTCTCCGGTTCGGTCGAGGCCCTTGAGGACGCCCTCGTCAAGCTGGACGTGGGCGAGGAGGTCGAGCTCCGCATCCTGCACCGCGGTGTGGGTGCGATCACCGAGTCCGACGTCAACCTGGCGATGGGTTCGGACGCCATCATCATCGGCTTCAACGTGCGCGCCGAAGGCCGTGCGCGTACCGCGGCCGACAAGGAAGGCGTGGACGTCCGGTACTACTCGGTCATCTACCAGGCGATCGAGGAGATCGAGAACGCCCTCAAGGGCATGCTCAAGCCCGAGTACGAGGAGGTGCGCCTCGGCTCCGCGGAGATCCGCGAGGTGTTCCGCTCCTCCAAGTTCGGCAACATCGCGGGTGTCATCGTCCGCGAGGGCCTGCTGCGCCGCAACGCCAAGGCCCGCCTCATCCGCGACGGCAAGGTCGTGGCGGAGAGCCTCAACATCGAGGGTCTGCGCCGCTTCAAGGACGACGCGACCGAGGTCCGCGAGGGCTTCGAGGCCGGTGTCACCCTGGGGTCGTTCAACGACATCAAGGTCGAGGACATCATCGAGACCTACGAGATGCGCGAGAAGCCGCGTTCGTAGTCGGTGAAAGCCGGGGCCGGGGGGGCGGGGGGGTTTTTGGGGCCCCCCGCCCCGGGGGCGGGGTTGGAGGCGGGACCCGAAAGCGGGGCGGGGGCGCATTTACAACGAGGGGATGGCAATCGCGGTGTCCGGC
>NZ_JBHWIR010000380.1:0-2703 GCF_042731835.1 Kitasatospora sp. NPDC059817
ACTGCGCGGATCAGCTCAAGCGACGGGGCCAGAGGCAGTGCCTCGGCTTGCAGCCGATCGTACTCCCTGGCCCAGCCTGCGAGGGTTTCGGCGTCACGTTCCAGATGGCCGCGCAGGTGGCTCTCCGAATAGCCGAGCAGCGAACGATTCGGCATCGTCAGGAGCGTCACCGGGTGTGCGAACGGCCGGTGCTCTCCGAGACCGAGCGGAGCTACCTGGATGGTCGTGTTCGGCCGACCAGCCAGCTCTTCCAAGTGAGCCAACTGGCGTGCCATCACCACTGGTCCACCGATCGGCCGTCGCAGGCTCCACTCGTCGAGTACGGCCTGGACGTACGGCGGAGACGGTCGGTTGATCCGTTCCTGCCGGGCGAGGAGGAACCGCATGCGCTCGTCGGCCTGCTGCTGAGTGACGGTCCCGCGCGTGACCGGTGCCTGTTCATAGGCTGCCGCATATTCGGGAGTCTGCAGCAGCCCTGAGATGACCCCGATCTGGAAGAGCCGGATGGCGGTCGCTTCGGCTTCCTTGTCTGCGTACTCAGGGAAACCCTCTATCAGGATGCTGTGTTCAAGCTGGTCGAGCATCAGGCCGAGGGTGCCGCCGGTGGCGAGGTGCTCGTCCACGAGATCGACGAATCGGCGGCTCGGCGCGCGGATGCCGCGCTCGATGCTGGAGATGTAGGCGCCGGAGTAGGCGATGGCCTCTCCGAGTTCCGTCTGGGTCAGGCCGCGTGCCTCGCGTGAACGGCGGAGCTGAATCCCGAGGGTCGCGTAGGGAGATGATGCAGGATCAAGCTTCTTACGGTTCATGATGCTTCCCAACTGAACCATGCTGAACTGGCGACTTCAGATGCTTCCCTAGGAGGGGGTCGTTCCGCAAGTCTTTCCCACACAGAACGTGAAGGATCGACAGCGGAAGGTTACTCCCATGGGTGATGTCCAAGTGCCCCGGCTGCACGGCTACGGGGTGCGGTGGGACCCGGAGGGCCGGTGTTACCGGGTGCGGAACGAGACGACGGGGGAGTGGCTGCGCAGCGGTACCTCGGGTGAGCTGGCTTCCTTCTCCTCCTTCTCCGCCGCCTTCAGCGCGTGGCGGGGGTTCGAGGTTCGGCGGCAGGTGGGGGCGTGATGGGGGAGAAGGTCTACCGCGCCACCGTCGACCAGCGGCGGCAGGCGGCCGACGTCCTGGACGACCTGACCACTGTCCTCGCCCTGGCCGGGGTGAAGTTGCCGTCCGTCGAGGTGGATTGGGAGCACGGCCGCAGGACCGGCTGCTACCTCATCGGCCTCGGCTGCGCCAGCCCGTCCGAACTCCTGCGGGTCGTCGACCTGCTCCGCAAGGGGCTGCGTTACGAGCGCCTGACGCGTGACGGCTGAACTCCTCGTCCGCCTGCTGTGGTGGGCGGGCTTCTCCCTCGTACTCCTTGCCGCCCTCAGAAGGTGAACCCTCCGATGCGTGACCCCCGTTTGCTCGCCAAGCCGCCGGTGTGCCGGCTCGGCTGCCTTGTCCTCGTGCGCAACCCGCGCGGCGACGTCCTGCTCGTGGACCCGGACTACATGGACGGGCTGATCCTGCCCGGCGGCGCTGCGAAGCCGAACGAGCCCCCGCACCTCGCCGCCGCCCGTCACCTCCACGCCGAGACCGGCCTCAACCTGCGCCTCGCCGACGTCCTGGCCGTCGACTTCACCCCCGCCGACCGCTACCTGGAACGCCTCAACCTGGTCTTCGACGGCGGCACCGTGCGCGACGACACCCACCTGACCGTCCCGCCCCGGCACCGCAGCGGCCTGTTCGGCGCCCGCTTCGTCCCCGCCCACGAACTCCCGGACGTCATGGCCCCCGCCCAGGCCGCCCGCGCTGCCGAAGCCCTCGCCAACCGCGCCGTCCCCCTCCTCCTCCACGGCCAACGCACCACCTGCGACGAGAACCGGCCCCCGCCGCGCTAGACCGCCCGGCGGCAGCTACCCCACCGACACCCGATGGGCGCTCAGCTGACGCCCCGCAGGACACACAGGGTCCCCTGCGGGGCGTGGAACGCCTGCCGCACCTCCCACGCGCCGCCCTGCCCCGCCTTGACGTTCACCGCCGTGCCGCCGAGGGCGAGCACCGTGGCCTTCGCCGAGGTGAAGTAGACGACGATCCGGTAATCCGCGTCCCGGCCGCCGGGGTTCACCGCGGTGCCGGCCGCGCGCCAGCCGTCCTTGGTCGCCTCGCAGGTGCCGATGGCGACCTGCTTGCGCTTCTCCTGGTCGTTGGCGACGGACGACGGCGGCGGCAGCGTCGGCTGCTCCAGCACGGCGATCTCACCGCTGCTCGCAGCCTCTCCGGAGGGCGCAGCCGTAGCGGCCTGCACGTCCTGGCTGCCGCCGTTGTGGGGCTGGCGGCAGCCGGACAGGGCGGTGAGGGCGAGCAGTGTGATGCCGACGGCGGCACCCGTTCGGGCCTTGTGCTTCGTTTCGTGCATCTCTTACTTCCTTCGGCTGTGGGCGGCGCCAGGAACGATCACACCGGTGTCACCGCGGAGGGGCCCGGCTTGTCTTACCGTGCCGGTGCGGCAGGCGCGGGCTCGGCGGGCCTGGCGGTGGCGGGGGTTCATCCGTTCGGCTGCGGATCGCTCCGTCGCCCGCCCCTGACCCACGAGCCGGACGGGCGACGGACGGGCACAGAACGGCGGCGGCCCCCGGAGCCCACGCTCCGGTGACC
>NZ_JBHWIR010000381.1:0-2698 GCF_042731835.1 Kitasatospora sp. NPDC059817
GGGGGGCGGGGGCGCCGCCCCCGCCCCCCCCCGCTTGGTCTGGCGGGGCACTTGGTTCACGGTCCGTGCGAGCCATCGAGAGGCGCAAACGGCAGCCGAGTCGCCCACTGCCCCGGCGTCACGGCCAGGGCCAGGGACAGGGCGGCCGTCCTCCCGACGATCAAGCCCTAATTCCATCACCGTGACTGATGGGCTACAGGAAGCCGCGCATAAATGGCTTTGAATTCGGGTCCTCCGATTCGGGCTTCTGGAGGGGGTGGCAGGTGTGCAGAATCCTCCTGTCGGGAATTCCTGTCGCAGGTGCCGTGTGGTCCGCGCTGCGGCGAGGTTGGCGCCGGCAGCTGTGCAGCTGACGGGCGGCCGGCAGCGGAGCGTCCCACTCGGCCAGCAAGCGCCCGGCCCACCAACACTGCTCACCACCGGACCGGCAGGCAGGTCTGCTGGCCCAGTGAGAACCAGCCCTCATGCCCGTGACCGGCCCCGATGGCCAGGCTATTCCCCATCCCTGATGGGGTGCGGTGGCGGAACTGGGCCGGATGAGCACTTCTATGGCCGGCCCAGCGCCTCGTACAGAGCAACGAGTTTCGGCATCTGCAGGGACAACGGTGGGAGTGTGGCGTACAACGGCATGACAGGGCCTGACCGCCGGCATGTGTTGTGCAGCCGACCGCGCGAGGCGTCCAATAGACCCGGGGGGACCAGTGGAAACACAGCGGGTGGTCAAACGGAGTCCGTGGTTCGCGAGGCTTCCGATTGCGTTCGTAGCTATCAGTTTTCTACTGCTTTTCTACACGCTGATAAGGAATAATTTAAAGCACCCTGCTGGGATATGGAAGCTCGAGCTGTTGGATACTCAGTCCGCTGTCACAGCGGTCCTTGCTTCGGTAGGGGCCGTACTTGCGCGCGCTCAGTACGCACGGACGGTCAGGCCCGCACTGGGTTGGTTTGGCCGCGTTGCGGCTGGCATGGCTCCAGATCAGCAGCTCGTATGGGCATGCCAGGCCATGAACGGTGCTCAAGACGTGGCCGTGCTGACAAGGATCGACTACTGGGTTGAGTTCTCCGCTACGGCGAAAGCTGACGGCGCCATGGATTCCGCCCGTTGGGGAACATGCCACGATGTGGTGACCATGCTAACAGCACGGGGCCTGAAGGACGGTGAGGACTTCTCACTTCAATTAATCTCTCCCGGTCGGCCGATTCCGGCACAAGGCCTGATGTTTATCGGCTGGTTTACAGAGAAGGCCATGGTAGAGATCGACGACGTTTCCATATGTGTACAGGTAGCAGACCGAGTTGGTGACACTCACGAACGGGTCATGGACCTATTGAAGGGCGCGATCCGCTCGCCGAAGAATCCCAGCGCTTCACCCTTCTGATGATGATCGAGGAGCGTGACCGGCTACCCGGACAACGTGCGGACACCCCCGCCGCGCACCCGGCCGACTGCGCCTGCGCACGGTGCGGGTCGGTACCTGGCCGGGCTCGCGGGGCGTCAGTTGTCGCCCGCCCGGGACAGAACGCGCGGCCGGCACGTCGTCACCGGCCCGCCCTCCCGGACGTAACCGAACCCCGCACCGACCACGGCTGGTGCGGGGTTCGGCGACGACGGCGGCGATCCGCACGACCGGCGGCCACGGCACCACCGGCCCGTGGACGTCGAACTCACCAGCCGCGGTGCCAGCCACGAAGACCAGGGCGGGCACGATGGATACCGGCACGGGCGAGGAGAAGACGGATGCGCACCGAGGACATCGGGGTCGGCGAGACCTACATCGCGAGCATCCCCCAACGGCTCCCGGCACAGCCGGCGGTCACGAGCGCCGCAAGGTGACTGGCCGACATGCAACTGCACCTCGTCCGCGGCCGGCGCATCACGGTGACCGTGACCGGCTTACGAGATCACCGGCATCGTCAGGGCCCCGGACGGCCGCGCCGTCGTCTTCCCCGGCACGGTCGTCCACACCATCCCGGCCCGCTGACTGCGCCCGCAGGACGAGCGCCTGGAGCTCCATCCGGGCACTGGCCACTTCCACCGCGCCCTGGTGTGCCGGGACGCGGACGGGATGACGCCGACCCAGATCGACCGGGCGGCGGCGAAGGCGCTGGAACAGCTCCACCACGTCAGGGGCCTGGCCCTGGACGACCAGACGTTCGACCGGTCGGTGCTCACCGCCGACGCGGACCACGGGGAGTGGCTGCGGATCGCCGAACGCGTGCGGGAGGCCGGGCCGGCCGCCTACAACCCGCGGGCCGATCCCGACGCCGTGGAACACCCACCGCTGATCCGCTTCCGTGAGGGCCCCTGACGCCGTGTCCTGTCCCAGGTCCGACGCGAAACGCTGTCACCTGAGGTGGGGCCGTCCCGGCAAACCAGGCGTACCGGGCTTGCCGGGACGGTGCTGAGACAGGGAAGCCCGGAGCGGGGCCCCGAACCAGGGCTGTGCGCGGATGGCCGGTCCCTCGCGTTTTTAGTGCGTGGAACCGGCTTCCTCTGTCCAAGGCGCGCTCCAGGAAGTGGGCCGCCCCCGTGCCCGGCTGGCAGCGGCGTTCAGGCACGGCCTCGATATAGGAGACAGTCCGCTTGTGCTCGATGCCGGACCCTAGTGCTGCTCCGCGGAAGTTCGTGGAGGGGTGTTGATCAGATATCCAGTCCGCTGAGGTAGAGGCCGCCTGCGCAGTCGAGGGCTTCTTCCGG
>NZ_JBHWIR010000382.1:0-2528 GCF_042731835.1 Kitasatospora sp. NPDC059817
CCCCCCCGGCGCGCGCGGGGGGGGGCGCGCGCGCCCCGCCGGCGGGGGCCGGCCGGGCGCCCGCGCCCCCGCGGGGGGGGTGCGGGCGCTCTGGGGGGGGGCGGTGGCGAAGCCGGCGCCGTAGGCGCTGACGCCGCGGCCGTAGGCACCGAGCAGGACGCCGGGGGCCTCGCCGGCGAGCACCCAGCCGTACTCGGACTCGCGGTAGCGGAAGGGCTGCGGCAGGCCGTTCACCGGGAGGCTGAGGGTGGACCAGCCGGGGCCGGCCAGGTCGTCGGCGAGGTCCCACGCGAGGGTGCTCTGCTGGTCCAGCCAGTCCTGGCGCAGCGCGCGGTCGAGCTGGCCGGGCCAGGTCGAGGCGAGCAGGCCCGAGCCGGCCAGCCAGGCGGCGGAGGAGGCGGAGGTCGCCTCCAGGGTGCCGGTGTTGTCGGCGCTGCGGCGGCTGTCCCGGCGGGCCACCGTGACCACGACCGCGAACCTGCGCATATCGCGCGGCTCGTACTGCCTGGCCGGCTCCTCGCCGTGGCCGAGGCTGCCGTAGTCGACGCTGCCGGGCGCCCCGGCCCGGGGGCCGCCGGCGCCGGCCTGCATCAGGTAGCGGCGGCCGGTCCAGCCGTCGTCCAGGCCGTACCAGGGGAAGTCGGCGGACAGGTAGGGCACCAGCGGGTCCGCCGGGCCGGCCTGTCCGCCGACCACCGGTCCGCCGGCCGTGGCCGTCGTCCCCACCGCCTGACTCGTCGCGTCCATCCCCGGGCCTCCTCAAACACACGTTTGCCTGCCGTGGCGCGCTCCCATCGTGGCGTACCGCGGCGTTCCCGGGAGCCGTTCCTGGTCCGCGACAGCGCGGAATGTGACGGACGGCTCAGCGGGAACAATCAGCACAATAGCGGCGCACACGCCGCCGCCCCGCTCAGCCGGGCGGCCGGGCGGGGCGGTGGCGTGGTCGTACGGGGCGTGACCGGGGGCCGGTCAGGTCGCGTCGGGGTCGAACGGGGGCCGCTCGCCGGGCTGCAACGGCGCCCCGGTGGAGGCCGCCACCGGGGCGGCGGCCTTCTCGAAGCTCACGCTGCCGTTGCGGCCGTTCACCGGCGCCGCCGGCTTGTCGTCCAGGACGGAGCGGATGTCGAGCGAGTCCTTCATCTCCTTGAGGCCCAGCGGGTCCTCTTCGTCGCCCAGGAGCTGCTTGCGGACGAAGGTCTTGGGGTTCAGGTCCTCGAACTCGAAGTCCTTGAAATCGGGGCCCAGCTCGCTGCGGATGTCCTCCTTCGCGTTGTCTGCGAAGGAACGGACCTTCCGGATGAAGCCCATGGTGTCCTGGATCAGCTTCGGGAGCTTGTCGGGGCCGAAGATGATGATCGCCATCACGGCCAGGGTCAGGATCTCCAGCCCGCCTACATCGCTGAACACCTAAGCTCCCTAGCTCGTCGGACGACGGTCCCTACAGGGTAATGGCCATCGGCGGGTCCATGGTCCACGCTGCGATGAAGCCGTGGTAAAGACCTGCCGATGGCCGAGATCGTCGCGACCGGGGCGCGAGCGGCGCTCCAGGCCCGGACAGGGCCTAGCGGGTCTGCTGGCGCAGTGCGGGCAGGCCGCCCGAGTTTCGCTCCGCGGCCGGCGGCGGCGTCGCGTCGCGGGTCGCAGCGACGGGGTGGGCCGGGAAGTCCACCGGGATCTGCGCGGTCATCGGGACCAGGCCCCCGCCGCGGCCCGTGCCGCCGCTGTTGCCGACCGTGCTGACCGGGTTGCCGTGCTGGTCCTCGCTCTGCGCGCTGAGGCCGCCGACCCCGCCGAGCGTGACCGCGGCGACCGAGAAGGCGCCCGCGGCGGCGAAGACGAAGCGGCGCCCGCGCGGCGCGGCGGAGCGTACGGCGGCGGCGGCCGGGCGGGGCCGGGCGGCGCTCTCGGGGCGGGCCGCGGCCTCGGGGCGGCCGTTGCGCCGGCCCATCAGGGGCCGCAGCACCGCGCCGCCGCGCCCGAACGCCCGCGGGTCGACCCCGGGCACCGGGGTGTCGGCGCCGAGCGCGCCCGTGCCGAAGGAGGCGCCGGCGCCGCGGCCGAAGGAGCCGCCGGTGAGCCGGCTGCCGCCGAGCGTGCCGCCGGCCGCGACCCCGCCGCCGGGCAGGTCGTCGTCGTCACCGCGGCTGCCGCGCCCGACGGGCCAGTCGGCGTCCGCCGGATCGTCCGCCGGCAGGGCGCCGACGGCCATCAGCCGGGCCATCAGGCCGGAGGACGGCCCGGGGGTGCCGGTGCGGGTCAGCAGGTGCTTGACGGCCCGGCCCGCGTCGACCTCGGCGAGGCACTGCGGGCAGGTCGCCAGGTGGGCCTGGACGCGATCGCGCGAGTCGTGGCCGAGTTCGCCGTCCAGGAACGCGGAGAGGCGCTCACCGAGGTGGTGCTCCTCGGCGGCCGGCTCGGCGGGGCGCACCGGCACCGCGCGCAGCGCCGTCTCGCCCGGCAGCGGGAGCGCGGGCAGGACGGGCTCGCCCGGTTCGTCGCCGCCGCGGCGGCCGGGCAGGGCCCAGCCC
>NZ_JBHWIR010000383.1:0-2480 GCF_042731835.1 Kitasatospora sp. NPDC059817
GATCAGCCCGCGGCGTTGGGCGCCCGGCTGGGCGTGCGCCCGGATCGTCCTCGTACTGGGCCGTACTTGGGCGATTCGGGCGTGCGTCCAGGCGGGATGCCCGGCGTCGCGGGCCCGGCAAGATCGGCCGGACAGGACCTGGATCAAGGTGAAGCCCCGGCACACGCTGGACCTGGTGGTGCTGGCCGCCGAGTGGGGCAGCGGCCGGCGGCGCGGCCTCCTCAGCAATCTGCACCTGGGCGCCCGGGCGGCGGGCGAGCCCGGGCTTGGCCCGTGGGTGATGCTCGGCAAGACCTTTAAGGGCCTCACCGACGAGACGCTCGCCTGGCAGACCGCCGAACTCCTCGCCCGCGAGAGCGGGCGGGACGACTGGACGGTGCGGGTCCGGCCGGAACTGGTCGTCGAGATCGCCTTCGACGGTCTCCAGCGCAGCCCCCGCTACCCGGCGGGGCTGGCCCTGCGGTTCGCCCGGGTGGTGCGCTACCGGCCGGACAAGAGCGCCGCCGAGGCCGACACCGTCGCCACCGTCCGGGAGATCGCCGCCGCCGAGGGGCTGTGAGCCGCCCTTTGGCGGAGTAACGTCAATTTCAAACCCCTTTGCGGCGGCGCTGAACCGGCTCCGAACCGAATCGGCCATTCTGGACGATCCCCGCATCGCCCCTCCGTGGACGCAAGGGTGGCGGTTAGGTTGGCAATGACAACGAGAGGCGGCCGCCGGACGCCCGGCGCCGCACTGGCGAGAGGTGCTCGACCATGAAGGTGAGCGTCGACCGGGACCGCTGCTGCAGCTCCGGGATGTGCGTCCTGAACGCTCCGGAGATCTTCGACCAGGACGAGCAGGACAGTCTGGTGATCCTCCGTCAGACCGAGTTCAAGCCACCGCAGTTCGCCGTGCTGAGGCTCGCCGCCGAGCTCTGCCCGGGCGGCGCGATCACCGTCACCGAGGAGGACTCCGCCGAGGACGCCGGCTGACGCCCCCACCGGCTCCCGACGGCCCCCTGCCCGCGCCGGCCCCGGCCCCGGCCACCGTTACGACCGCCGCTCCCGGCCGCCGTCGCGCGAACCGTAGACCCCGGCGCCACCCCACCCACCCGAGGACATTGCGACGCAAGGAGACCCCACCTTGACGAGCACACCCACCGCCCGGACCTTCCCGATGCCGGCCCCGCGCGACGCCGCCTGCCCGTTCAGCCCGCCGCCCGCCTACACCGAGGCCGCCGCGACGGCGCCCATCACCCGCGCCGCCCTGCCCGACGGCGAGTCCTGCTGGCTGGCCACCGGCTACGCCGAGGTCCGCACCATCCTGTCCGACCGCCGGTTCAGCGCGGACGCCCGCCACCAGGGGTTCCCGATGCTGGTGCCCGGCCGCCGGGAGGCCCTCCTCGCCAACCCGAGCTTCCTGCGGCTCGACGACCCCGAGCACGCCCGGCAGCGCCGGATGGTCACCGGCGACTTCCTGGTCAAGCGGGTCGAGGCGATGCGCCCCGGCATCCAGCAGATCGTCGACGAGGCGCTCGACCGGATGACCGACGGCCGGACCGAGGCCGACCTGGTCGCCGACTTCGCGCTGCCCGTCCCCTCGCTGGTGATCTGCCTGCTGCTCGGCGTCCCGTACGAGGACCGGGACCGCTTCCAGGGCCTCAGCCGGACCCTGCTCAACAAGCACAGCTCGGCCGAGGAGGTCCAGGCCGCCTCGGACGAACTGCGCGAGTACCTGGGTGGCCTGGCCGCCCGCAAGCGGGAGGAGCCGGGCAACGACATACTCAGCCGGCTCGCCGTCCGGGACGACCTCACGCCGGACGAGGTCGCCACGACCGGCATCCTGCTGCTGATAGCCGGGCACGAGACGACCGCGAACATGATCTCGCTCTCCACCGCCCTGCTCCTCGACCAGCCCGAGCAGATCGCCAGGCTGGCCGACCCGGCCGCGCTGCCCGGCGCCGTCGAGGAACTGCTGCGCCACCTGACCATCGTGGACCACGGGCTGCCCCGGGTGGCCTTGGAGGACGTCGAGCTGGGCGGCACCGTGATCAAGGCCGGGGAGGGCGTGATCGCGCTGATCTCCACCGCCAACCAGGACGAGGAGATGTTCGGCGGCGCCGACCTGCGGCCGGCCGACGAGCTCGACCTCGACCGGGACGCCCGGCGGCACATGGCCTTCGGCTTCGGCGTGCACCAGTGCCTCGGGCAGCCGCTCGCCCGCGCCGAGCTCCAGATCGCCCTGGCCACCCTGTTCCGGCGGCTGCCCGGCCTGCGGCCGGCGGCCACCGGGGAGGGCCGGAAGTTCCGCTCGGAGGCGTTCATCTACGGAATGCGGTCGCTGCCCGTCACCTGGTGACGGCCGTCGGGCGGAGGGCGGGGCCGGCCGGCGACCGGACAGAGTCCAGGGGCTCTCTTTCGGATCACGTCGGATCAGCGCGCGGCGTCGGAGTGCGTGCATCGCAAGGCGGAGGAGGGAGTCCATGCGGAGTATCGGCGAC
>NZ_JBHWIR010000384.1:0-2433 GCF_042731835.1 Kitasatospora sp. NPDC059817
GGGGGGGGGGGGGCGCCGGGGGGGGCGGGCGGGGGCGGCCCCCCCCCGCCGCGCGGATGACCCGCTACCTCGACGACAACTTCGACCGCCCGGTACGGGTACGGGACGTCGCCACCCAGGTCCACCTGAGCGAGCGCCACGCAGCACGGCTCTTCCAGCAGGAGACGGGGTGCACGATCATCGCCTACCTGACCCGCCGACGGCTGGACGTCGCCGCGCAGCGCCTGGCCGATCCCGCGCTGCGCCCGCTGTCCGTCGCGGCCGTCGCCCGTTCCTGCGGTTATGTGGACACCCGGCACTTCAGCACCGCGTTCCGGCGCTACTGGGGAGCGCTCCCGACGCAGGTGCGGGCCGGGGGCGGCACCACCCACGGCCTGTCCGCGGACCGCGGCGCGATCCGGTAGCCGATGGCCGACCACGCCGGGGGTGGGTGTGGCCGGGGCCGGGCGTCGGTTCTTGGGCGGATCGGCCTATTCGGCCCCGCGAGCCGTGGCTGCGACGGCGACGGCCGCCCTACTGTGGGCGAATGACCGATCATCAGACTGCGCGGTCCTTCATGGGCCGGGCGGGCTACCTCGGGGCGGCCGCCGGCTTCGCCGTCTGCATGGCGGGCACCACCCTGCCCACCCCGCTGTACGGGCTGTACCAGGAGCAGATCGGCTTCTCCGAACTGATGGTGACGGTCGTCTTCGCCATCTACGCCTTCGGCGTCATCGGCGTCCTGCTGCTCGTCGGCAACGTCTCCGACTCCGTCGGACGCCGGCCCGTCCTGCTCTGCGGACTGGCACTTGCCGCGTGCAGCGCCCTCGCCTTCCTGGCCGAAGGCGGCCTCCCGCTGCTGGCCCTGGGCCGCCTGCTGTCCGGCCTGTCCGCGGGCCTGTTCACCGGCACCGCAACCGCGTACGTCCTGGAGCTCGCCCCACCCGGACACCAGGCCCGCGCGGGCTTCGTCGCGACCGCCGCCAACATCGGCGGCCTGGGCTGCGGACCGGTGCTGTCGGGACTGCTCGCCGAGTACACACGCCACCCCCTCACCCTGCCGTTCGCCGTGCACCTGGTGCTGCTCGCCGCCTCCTTCACCGTCACCTGGCTCCTGCCGGAGACCGTCACCGGCGCCCGCCCGCTGCGCACCGCCCGGCCGCGCCGGCCGTCCCTGCCGCCGGAGGTCCGCGGGGTGTTCGTCCCGGCCGGCCTCGCCGCGTTCGCGGGCTTCTCCCTGCTGGGCGTCTTCACCTCCGTCAGCCCGGCCTTCCTCGCCCAGCGGCTGGACGTCCACAACCCGGCCGTCGTCGGCCTGATCGTGTGCACGGCCTTCTTCGCCTCCATTCTCGGCCAGCTCCTGGTGCCCCGACTGGGCACCGCCCGGGCGATCCCGATCGGCTGCCTGGTGCTCATCGCCGGGCTGGCCCTGATGGCCGGTTCCCTCGCCTGGACGGCCCTGCCACTGCTCGTGCTCAGCGCCCTGGTGGGCGGCGCCGGCCAGGGCATGGGCCTGCGCGGAGCGGTCGGCGAGATCGCCGCCGCCGCGCCCGCCGAGCACCGCGGCGGCGCCCTGTCGGCGCTCTTCGTGGTCGCCTACTTCGGCATCTCGATCCCGGTGATCGGCATCGGCCTGCTCACCGCGCCGATCGGCCTGGCCCACGCCGGCCTGGTCTTCACCGCCTGCATGGCGCTGCTCGCCGCCGCCTCCGGCGCCTACCTGCTGCGCCGGGCCCGCGCCGGCTCCTGAACCGGCTCCTGAACCGGCTCCTGAACCGGCTCTTGAACCGGCCGCGGCCCGGTGGCGCCCGCGCGCTTCCACGCGCTCTCGCGCAGCAGCCGCAGGCCGTTGAGGCCGACGATGACGGTCGAGCCCTCGTGGCCGAGGACGCCGAGCGGCAGGGGCAGGGTGGCGACCAGGTCCCACACGACCAGGCCGGAGATGAACACCGAGGCGATCACCAGGTTCTGGACGACCAGCCGCCGGGCCGCCCGGGACAGCGCGATCACCGTGGGGACGGTCGCGAGTTCGTCGCGGACGACGACCGCGTCGGCGGTCTCCAGCGCCAGGTCGGAGCCCGCCCGGCCCATCGCGATGCCGGTGTGGGCGGCGGCGAGGGCGGGGGCGTCGTTGACGCCGTCTCCGATCACCAGCACCTTGCGCCCGGCCCGCTCCTGCTCCTGGACGGCGGCGACCTTGTCCTGGGGGAGCAGCCCCGCGCGGACGTCGGTGATGCCGACCTCGGCGGCGAGGCGGGCTGCGGCGCGCGGGTTGTCGCCGGTCACCAGCACCGGGGCGGCGCCGGTCAGGGCCGCCAGGGCGGTGACGGTGGCGGCGGCGTCGGGGCGCAGGCGGGGGGGGGGGGGGGGCGCCGCCCCCCCGCGCCCCCCCCCCGGGGGCACGGCCGCCCTGGGGGCCCGCGCCGCGCGCGACCCCCCCCCACCGCGCGGGCG
>NZ_JBHWIR010000385.1:0-2425 GCF_042731835.1 Kitasatospora sp. NPDC059817
GTGGGGCGGGAGTCGGGTGTGGCGTTGGCGCTGCCGCGTTCGGTGGAGTCGGTGGTGGGGTTGCTGGCGGTGCTGAAGGCCGGCGGGGTGTACCTCCCGCTGGACGCCGAGTACCCCGCCGACCGCACCGCCGACACCCTGGCGGACTCCCGTCCGTCGCTGGTGCTGACCGACCCGCGGTGGCCGCTGCCCGAGGTCCTGGCGGGCCTGCGGACGCTGGACGTCACCGAGGACGGCCCCGGCCCCGAGAGCGATCCGGCCCCCCGCGTCACCGCGCAGGATGCGGCGTATGTGATTCACACGTCGGGTTCGACGGGTCGTCCGAAGGGTGTGGTGGTGTCGCACGGGAGCCTGGCTGCTCTGTTGGCGGCGCATCGTGTCGGTGTGATGGCGGGTCGGGTGCGGTCGCGGGTGGCGTTGACGGCGTCGTTGTGCTTCGACGCGTCGTGGGATGGCCTTCTCTGGCTGGTGGCCGGGCATGAGCTGCACCTGGTCGGTGATGAGGTACGCCGGGATGCGGCAGCGCTGGTGCGCCATGTCGGGGAGTGCGGTATCGGGGTGCTGGAGGTGACGCCGTCCTACGCCGAACAGCTGGTGGAGGAGGGGTTGTTGGCCGAGTCGGCGCCGGAGCTGTTGCTGCTCGGTGGTGAGGCGGTGGGCCAGGCCCTGTGGACCACCCTGCGGGAGGCTCCGGCGACGGAGGCGTACAACCTGTACGGGCCGACGGAGGCGACGGTGGACACGCTCGTCCACCCGCTGGCCGCGACGGAGCAGCCGGTGCTGGGCCGTACGGTCGCCGGGACGCAGGCCTATGTGCTGGACGAGTGGTTGAACCCGGTGCCGGCCGGGGTGCCCGGTGAGCTGCACCTGGCGGGGGCGGGTCTGGCCCGGGGGTATCTGAACCGGCCGGGGCTGACCGCGGAGCGGTTCGTGGCCTGCCCGTTCGCGTCTGGGGAGAGGATGTACCGCACCGGCGACCTGGTGCGCCGCTCCCGCGAGGGTGAGCTGGAGTACCTGGGCCGCACCGACCAGCAGGTCAAGATCCGTGGCTTCCGGATCGAACTCGGCGAGATCGAACAGGTGCTGGTCCGCCACGACGCCGTCCGCCAGGCGGTCGTCACCACCCGGGAGAGCGACGACGGCGACCGCCGGCTGGTGGCCTACTGCGCGGTGACCGAGCAGCTCCCTGGGATCGCCCTCGACCTGCGGGAGTTCGTCGCCCGGGCACTGCCCGGCTACATGGTGCCGGCCGCCGTCGTCCCGCTCACCGCCCTGCCGCTCACCGGCAGCGGAAAGGTGGACCACCGGGCCCTGCCGGCGCCGGACTTCGCGGAGTTCGCGGGTGGCCGGGCGGCGCGGACGGCGGCGGAGGAGATCCTCTGCGGGCTGTTCGCCGAGGTCCTGGGGATCGCCGGGGTCGGCATCGACGACGACTTCTTCGCGCTTGGTGGTCATTCCCTGCTGGCGACGCGGCTGTTGAGCCGGGTGCGGTCGGTGCTGGGGGTGGAGCTGGGGGTGCGGGATGTGTTCGAGGCGCCGACGGTGGCGGGGCTCGCGGCCCGTTCGGGTGCCGGGGTCGGTCGTCTGGTGCTGTCGGGGGGCGTCGAGCGTCCGGAGCGGGTGCCGCTGTCGTTCGCGCAGCAGCGGTTGTGGCTGATCGACCGGATGGAGGGCCCGAGCGGGCTCTACAACCTCCCCGTGCTGCTCCGCTTGGGCGGCGAGTTGGATGTGGCGGCGCTGGAGGCGGCGCTGGGTGATGTGGTGGCGCGGCACGAGAGTTTGCGCACGCTCGTGGCCGAGGTGGACGGCGAGCCGTACCAGCGGATCCTGCCGCCCGAGGAGGCCCGGGTCACCGTCGAGGTCCTGCCCGTGGGCACCGACCCCGAGAGCTGCGTCGACCGGCCGTTCGACCTGTCCGCCGACCTGCCCATGCGCGTCCAGGTGATTCCGGGCGGGTCCGACGGAGACCTGCTGGTGCTGGTGCTGCACCACATCGCCGGTGACGGCTGGTCGATGGGTCCGTTGCTGCGGGATCTGTCGACGGCGTACGCGGTGCGGTCCGGGGGCGAGGTGCCGGTGGTGGAGCCGCTGCCGGTGCAGTACGCGGACTACGCGCTCTGGCAGCGCGGGCTGCTGGGGGAGGAGTCGGATTCCGGGAGTGTGCTTTCGCGTCAGTTGGATTACTGGCGCGGGGTGTTGGACGGCCTTCCGGAGGAGTTGGCGTTGCCGGTGGATCGTGCGCGTGGTGTGGTGGCGTCGCACCGGGGCGACCGGGTGGTGCTGCCGCTGGGTGTGGAGCTGCATCGTGGGTTGGTGGGGCTGTCGCGTGCGCATCGGGTGACGTTGTTCATGACGGTGCAGGCGGCGTTGGCGGCGTTGTTGACCCGGTTGGGTGCGGGGACGGATGTGCCGATCGGCACGGTGG
>NZ_JBHWIR010000386.1:0-2420 GCF_042731835.1 Kitasatospora sp. NPDC059817
GGGGGGCGGGGAGTGGCCAGGCGGCGCGGGGGGGGGGGCGGGGGGCCGCGCGGGCGGGGGCGGGGCGGGGGGCCCGGCGCGGCGGGCGGGGGGGGCCGGGGCCGCGGCCCCGGTCAGTTGAACTGGTCCGGGTGCGGGCCGGTCCGCAGGTCGCGGTCGGTGGCGGCGATGGCGGCCATGTCCTCGTCGGTCAGCTGGAAGTCGAAGACGTCCAGGTTCTGGCGGATACGCGCCGGGGTGACGGACTTCGGGATGACGATGTTGCCGAGCTGGAGGTGCCAGCGCAGGACCACCTGGGCGGCGGACTTGCCGGTGCGGGCGGCGATCGCGGTGATCGCCGGGTCGTCCAGGACGGCGCCCTGGGCGAGCGGGCTCCACGCCTCGGTGGCGATGCCGTGCTCGGTGTGGAAGGCGCGCAGCTCGGCCTGCTGGAGGCCGGGGTGCAGCTCGACCTGGTTCACGGCGGGCACCAACCGGCTTTCGTCCAGCAGGCGCTGGAGGTGGGCGGGCTGGAAGTTGGAGACGCCTGCGGCGCGGATGCGGCCCTCGGAGGCGAGGCGCTCGACGGCGCGCCAGGAGTCCAGGTAGAGGTCGCGGGCCGGGGTGGGCCAGTGGATCAGGTACAGGTCGAGGTACTCGAGGCCGAGCTTGGCGAGGCCGGCGTCGAAGGCGCGCAGGGTGGCGTCGTAGCCCTGGTCGGCGTTCCACAGCTTGGTGGTGACGAACAGGTCCTCGCGCGGCAGGCCGGAGGCGGCCAGGGCGCGGCCGACGCCGGTCTCGTTGCCGTAGATCGCGGCGGTGTCGATGCTGCGGTAGCCGGCCTCCAGGGCGGAGGTGACGGCGGCGGTGGTCTCGGCGTCGGGGACCTGGAAGACGCCGAAGCCGAGCTGGGGGATCTCGACGCCGTTGTTGAGCTTCACGGTGGGGACGGTGGGGTTGTTCATGGTGCGTGCTTCCATTCAGCGGGGGAGGTCGGTGAGGGTGTGGCGGACGGTCTGGGCGCTGATGAGTCCTCGGTGTGGTTCCCGGCGATGTGGTCGAGGCCCCCGGCGCCCAGGCGCCGCCCGTGGTCGGCGAAGACCTCCTGGGGCGTGCGGGTCACCGGGCGAGTTCGGTCAGCGCGGCGGTGGCGAAGGAGTGGTCCTGCTCCGGGGCGCCGCCGCCGAGGCCGATGGCGCCGACGAGCTTGCCGTCGCGGTGGATCGGGACGCCACCGGCGATGAAGAGGAGCGGCCGGTCGAGCGCGGTGGCCAGGGTGTGGAACGGTCCGTCCGGCTTGACGAGGTCGACCAGGTCGGCGGTGGGAGCGCCCAGTTGGAGGGCGGTGTACGCCTTGCGGGTGCTGGTCTCCCCGGAGATCAGCACGGCGCTGTCGTCGCGGAGGAAGGCGAGCAGGTGGCCGCCCGCGTCCAGGACGGTGACGCTGACCGCGACCCCGGCCGCCTGGGCGGCGCGGCGGGCGGCGGCGACGAGGGTCTCGGCGTCGGCGGTGGTCAGCGGGGTGAGGGTGGTGCTCATGGTGGCGCTACTCCTGGAAGGAACGGGGAGAGGGGAACTGGGGAGGGGGGAACTGGGGAGGGGGACGGTCAGTGGTGGACGGGGACGGGAGCGGCGGTGACGGCGCCCTCCCGTACGGGGGTGCGGCGCTCCAGGACGGCGGACCAGACGGCCAGCAGGAGCGCGGCTCCGGCGAGCAGCGCGCCGACCCAGTTCGGGGCGGTGTAGCCGAGGCCAGCCGCGATCACCTGGCCGCCGAGCCAGGCGGCGAGGGCGTTGCCGAGGTTGAAGGCGCCGATGTTGACGGCGGAGGCCAGGGTGGGCGCGCCGTGCGCCTGGTCGAGGACCCGCTTCTGCAGTGGCGGGACGGTGGCGAAGCCGAGCGCCCCGACGAGCAGGATGGAGACCGCGGCGAGGATCTTGTTGTGCGCGGTGAGGGTGAACAGGGCCAGCACGACGGCGAGTCCGCCGAGGGAGGCGTAGAGCATCGGCATCAGCTTGCGGTCGGCGAACCTGCCGCCGAGCAGGTTGCCGAGGAACATCCCGGCACCGAACAGGACCAGCAGCCAGGTGACGGCGCCGTCCGAGTATCCGGCGACGTGGGTCATCATCGGCGCGATGTAGGTGATCGCCGCGAAGACACCGCCGAAGCCGAGGACGGTCATCGCCATGGCGAGCAGGACCTGCGGGTTGCGGAACGCCGTGAGCTCGCGGCGCAGGTGGGCGCCCTCGGGGCGGGGCAGGGCGGGGACGAGCTTGGCGATGCCGAGCAGGCCGACCACGCCGAGCGCGGCGACGCCGGCGAAGGTGGCGCGCCAGCCGACGGCCTGGCCGATGAAGGTGCCCAGCGGCACGCCGACGATGTTGGCGACGGTGAGGCCGGTGAACATCGTGGCGATGGCGCCGGCCTTCCTGTCGGGGGC
>NZ_JBHWIR010000387.1:0-2361 GCF_042731835.1 Kitasatospora sp. NPDC059817
TTTTTCGTGGGAAGCGTCTGTTGTTTAAAACACACAGCACCCGCCTTCACAACACACCCCCCCCCCTGGGGGGGCGCGGCGCCGTCCCTGGACTCCGCGGCCGCCCTCGCGGCGTACCGGGCGCGGTTCAGCCCACGGCCGAGCGGTACTTGCGCACCGACAGCCAGGAGAACACCGCGGTGATCAGCACCGACCACAGCACCGACACCAGCGCGGCGTGCTGCATCGGCCAGGTGGCGTCCACCGGGCCGACCTGGTTGCCGAACAGGTCCCGGCAGGCCTGCACGGTGGCGCTGAACGGGTTCCAGTACGCGACCGTCTGCAGCCAACCCGGCATCGAGCTGACCGGCACGAAGGCGTTGGAGACGAAGGTCAGCGGGAACAGCCAGATCAGGCCGGCCGAGGTGGCCGCCTCGGGGCTGCGCACCGAGAGCCCGATCAGCGCGCCGATCCAGGAGAACGCGTAGCCGAGCAGGAGCAGCAGGCCGAAGGCGCCGAGCGCGTTGAGCACGCCGTCGTGGATCCGCCAGCCGACCAGCAGCGCGACCAGGGCCAGCACGATCACGGTGAACGCGGTCTGGCACAGGTCGGCGAGGGTGCGGCCGACCAGCACCGCCGAGCGGGCCATCGGCAGCGAGCGGAAGCGGTCCACCAGGCCCTTGGTCATGTCCTCCGCGATCCCGGCGGAGGCGCCGGCGACGGCGAAGGTGACGGTCTGGGCGAAGATGCCGGCCATCAGGAACTGGATGTACGAGTCGGAGCTGGAGCTCGCCCCGGGGATCTTGATCGCCCCGCCCATCACGTACGAGAACAGCAGCACGAACATGACCGGCTGCATCAGCCCGAAGACCACGATCTCGGGGATCCTGGTCATCCGGCGCAGGTTGCGCTTGGCGACCACCCAGGAGTCGTGCAGGGTGGCGGCGATGCCGCGGCGCTGCCTGGGCATCGCCTCGCCGATGGCGTGCTCGGTGGCGGTGCTCATCTCAGCGCTCCGTTCCGGCCGCGACGGCCTGCTTGTCCGGTCCCTGGCCGTCGGAGCCGTCCGGCCCCTCGGCGGACGGCCCCTCGGCGGGCGACCCCTCGGCGGACGGCCCGCCCTTGCCTCGGCCGCCCCGGCCGCGGCCGCCGGATCCGTTCTCCTCCTCCACCGTCTCGGCGACGTGGCCGGTGAGGGTGAGGAACACGTCGTCCAGGGTCGGGCGGCGCAGGCCGATGTCGTCGATCTCGATGCCGCGGGCGTCGAGTTCGCGGATGACGTCGGCGAGCACCCGGGCGCCGCCGCTGACCGGCACGGTGATCCGGCGGGTGTTCTTCTCCACCGCCGGCTCGCCCAGCGCGTACCCGGACAGCGCCGCGACCGCGTCGGCGACCAGGCCAGGCTCGTGCACCACGACCTCTATCCGCTCGCCGCCGATCTGGGCCTTGAGCTGGTCGGCGGTGCCGCGGGCGATCACCCGGCCGTGGTCGACGACGGCGATGTCGTGCGCCAGCCGGTCGGCCTCCTCCAGGTACTGGGTGGTGAGCAGCAGCGTGGTGCCCTGCTCGACCAGGGTCTCGATGACCTCCCAGAGCGCGAGCCGGTTGCGCGGGTCGAGGCCGGTGGTCGGCTCGTCGAGGAACATCACCGGCGGGCGGACGACCAGCGCGGCGGCGAGGTCGAGGCGGCGGCGCATGCCGCCGGAGTAGGTCTTGGCGGTGCGGTCCTTGGCCTCGGTGAGGTTGAACCACTCCAGTAGCTCCAGCGCCCTCACCTTCGCCTGACGGGCGCTCATCTGGTAGAGCTCGCCGACCATCTGGAGGTTCTCGAAGCCGGTGAGGTACTCGTCGACCGCCGCGTACTGGCCGGACAGGCCGATCAGGCTGCGGACCTTGTTGGGGTGCTTGAGCACGTCGACGCCGGCGACCACCGCGCGGCCCGAGTCGGGGCGCAGCAGGGTGGTGAGGACTCGCACGGTGGTGGTCTTGCCGGCGCCGTTCGGGCCGAGCAGCCCGAGCACCGTGCCCTCGGGGACGTCGAGGCTGACGCCGTCCAGGGCTCGTACGTCGCCGAAGGTCTTGACCAGGTTCTCGGCTTGGATGGCTGGCGCCATGGCCTGCCTCATCTCCTCGGACGAATATGGGCGATCTGTCACACTCTGCCCCTTTTTCGGGCATGCGGGCGACTCGGTTTTCGCCTACCAGAACACAGAACGCGATGTATCGCGAGTCTGGCAGCACGCGATATATCGCGTCAAGGCACAGGGCTCCGCCATCGTGACAGGGACCACTGACACTGATAGTTCTAACCGGGTCCCTGGTGGTCGTGGCTCTGCCACTGACTGACGCCCTGCTGGGCTGTCCTCCGGTTGTTCTGTCCGG
>NZ_JBHWIR010000388.1:0-2335 GCF_042731835.1 Kitasatospora sp. NPDC059817
GATTTGTGGTCGCCCGCGTATGTTGTGTATACCACACCGCCCCCTCCCACCGATACGGCTGTGCGGCCGGCCCCGCACACCCCCCCCGGCGGGGGGGCACCCCGGGCGGCCCCAGGCCCGCGGGGGTTCCCCGGGGCGCGGCGCTCAGGCCGCGCCCGCACCGGTGAGGGCGCGCACCTCCAGCTCGGCGAAGCGGTCCGCGTCGGCCGGCTCGGGCGAGGTGATCGTCCCGATCCAGCCGGCCAGGAAGCCGAGCGGGATGGAGATGATGCCGGGGTTCTCCAGCGGGAACCAGTGGAAGTCGACGCCGGGGAAGAGCGCCACCTTGGTGCCGGAGACCACCGGGGAGAAGACGACCAGCACGATCGCCGGGACCAGCCCGCCGTACACCGACCAGACCGCGCCGCGGGCGGTGAACCGCGACCAGAACAGGCTGTACAGCAGGACGGGCAGGTTGCTGGAGGCGGCCACCGCGAAGGCCAGGCCGACCAGGAAGGCGACGTTCAGCTGCTGGGCGTAGAGGCTGATCGCGATCGCGGCCGCGCCGATCCCGACGGCCGCGAACCGCGCCACCCAGACCTCCTGGCGCTCGCTGGCCTCGCCCGTCGGCTCGGCCTCCGCCGGGTCCCCGGCCTCCCCCGGCCGGGAGGCCGGGACGGCGGCGCGCCGCCGGAAGGGGCGCCGGCGCGGCCGGCCGCGCCAGGCGCCGGCCCAGATGTCGTGGGCGAAGGCCGCCGAGGAGGCCAGGGTGAGCCCGGCGACCACGGCGAGGATGGTGGCGAAGGCGATCGCCGAGATCAGCGCGAACAGCACCACCCCGCCGGTGCTGCCGTTGCCGCCGCCGAGCACCAGGGCGAGCAGCGGGACGGCGGTGTTCCCGGCCGAGTTGGCGTGCCGCACCTCCGCCGAGCCGACCAGCGCGGTCGCGCCCAGGCCGAGCGCGATGGCCATCAGGTAGAAGCCGCCGACCAGGCCGATCGCCCACATCGTGGAGCGGCGGGCGGCCCTCGCGGTGGGCACGGTGTAGAAGCGGGACAGGATGTGCGGCAGTCCGGCGGTGCCGAGCACCAGGGCGAGGCCCAGGCTGAAGAAGTCGAGCCGGCTGGTGAAGGTGGCGCCGTACTTGAGGCCGGGTTCGAGGTAGCGCCGCCCGGCGCCGCTGTGCTGGGCGGCCTGGCGCATCAGCTCGCCGACGTCGCCGTGGAAGCGGACCATCAGCAGCACGGTGAGCAGCACCGAGCCGGCGATCAGCAGGAAGGCCTTGACGATCTGGATCCAGGTGGTGGCCCGCATCCCGCCGATCGTGACGTAGACGATCATCAGTCCGCCGACGGCGACGATGGTCCAGGTCCGGGCCTGGGCGCTGTTGGTGCCGAGCAGCAGGGCGACCAGCGAGCCCGCGCCGACCATCTGGGCGACCAGGTAGAGCAGGGTGACGACGACGCTGGCGCCCCCGGCCGCGGCCCGGACCTTGCGGCGGCGCAGCCGCAGGGCGAGCACGTCGGCGAGGGTGTACCGGCCGGCGTTGCGGACCAGTTCGGCGACCAGCATCAGCACCACCAGCCAGGCGACCAGGAAGCCGATGCTGTAGAGCACGCCGTCGTAGCCGTACAGCGCGATCAGCCCGGCGACGCCGAGGAAGGAGGCGGCGGAGAGGTAGTCGCCGGAGAGCGCGAAGCCGTTCTGGAGCGGGGTGAAGTCGCGGCCGCCGGCGTAGAAGTCCTCGGT
The DNA here is from genome assembly GCF_042731835.1 of Kitasatospora sp. NPDC059817. NCBI lineage: Bacteria > Bacillati > Actinomycetota > Actinomycetes > Kitasatosporales > Streptomycetaceae > Kitasatospora > Kitasatospora sp. NPDC059817. Next base: position 1,729 of record NZ_JBHWIR010000388.1, read on the forward strand.
GGCGCTGCCTCGGCGGCCGACCCAGAGGGTGATCGCCAGGGTGACCAGGACGACGACGGCGAACAGCGCGATCGCGAGGTCGTGGTGGTCGCCGGTGGGGGCGACGGGGGGCGGGGTGGCGGTCGTCATCGCGGTCGTCACCGCGGTCGTGATCGTGGTCGTCATCGCAGCTGGTCCTGGGTGTCCCAGCGCAGGCCCAGGGCGGCGCGGTCGCGCTTGGTCCGGGCGTTGCGGGCGTAGAGCCAGGTGAGCAGGAAGGTGGAGGCGAACTGCAGCAGGCCGAGCAGCCAGGCCACGTTGAGCGGGCCGGCCACCTGACTGCGCATCAGGCCGGGGGCGGCGGCCTGCGCGGCGACGTACATCAGGAACCAGCCGAGGAAGGCGCCGCTGACCGGGAAGACGAACGAGCGGTAGCTGCGGCGGATGTCCTGGAAGGCGTCGCTGCGCTGGACGGCCCGGTACACCTCGGTGCTGTCGGTGGCGGGCGCCAGGGCCCGGGGGGCGGCCGCCGGGTCGGCGGCGGGTCGGGGGGCGGGGGCGGCGACCGGGGGGGGCGCCCGCGCGGCCGGGACCGGCGGGCCCGCGCGGGGGGGGGGGGGCCCCCCCC
>NZ_JBHWIR010000389.1:0-2326 GCF_042731835.1 Kitasatospora sp. NPDC059817
GGGGGGGGGGGGGGGGCGGGGGGGGGGGCCCGCGCCCCCCCCCCCCCCCGCCGCGGTACGGGGTGCGGGCTACGGGGTGCGGGCTACTTCTTGGCCGGTGCCTTCGGGACGGCGTTGTACGGGTTGTGGTGGTGGTCGCCGATGTGCAGCTGCTCCTCCGGCGCACCGGCGAGCTTCGGCAGGACGTGGGTGCCGGTCGGGTCGGTGATGACGATGGCGTCGCCGTCGCGGCGCACGTCGTGCGGGGACCCCTTGGCGTAGGAGGCGAGCTCCGCGCCCGGGCCGGTGGGGGTCGAGTCGGCCACCGTACCGAACACGTTCGTGGGCAGCGTGAGTGCGGTCGCCGTCGCGCCGAGCGTGGTGTTCGCGGACTGCTCGCCGCCGTACGCGGCGCCGAAGGTGGCGCCGCCGGTGACGGTGGTGCCGGCGGGCACGGTGACCGGCACGGCGGTGCCGGAGGTCCCCTGGAGGGTGACCACGCCGCCCTGGATGTAGCCGGTGGCCGAGCCCGTGTTCTGGGCCTGCTGCCAGCCGGCCTGCTGCTGGAGGACCGTGCCGGAGTCGGTGAGGGTCTGGTTGACCACCGGGGTGTCCGCGGTGAACCAGGTGCGGTAGGTGGACAGGATGCCGGTGAGGGTCTGCAGGGCCAGCTTGTCGTCGGTCAGGTTGGACTGGTGCATGAAGAAGGGCCGCGGGTCGTTGGACAGCACGTACCCGAGGGTGATCCTGACCTGCAGCGGCAGGACGTAGCTCGACCAGGCGGTGTTCGGGTCCAGCGGTGCGATGCAGGTCGTGGTGGCGGGGTTGGCCTCGCAGTTGCCGCTGCCGCCGTTCGCCTTGGAGGTGTAGAGCCAGTTGTACTCGCTCACCTCGTCGGCCTGGGTGGAGACGTTGTAGAACACGTTGACCGGGTGGCGCGGGGTGCCGAGCGCGGAGGCGATCTGACGCTGCCCGCTCTCGCGGGAGGCGTCGACGCCGAGCCACTGGATGTTGTCGGCGCTCAGCGCGGCCAGGAAGTTCGGGTTGTCGTCGGGCTGCTGCGGCAGCATCACGGTGCCGGAGTGTTCACCCGCGACCAGCTCGTTCGGCCGGAACGGGAGGCCGTTGGCCTGGGCGAACTGGATGTTCTGGGTGATCTGGGAGCTGATGGTGGGCTGGTCGACGTATTCGATGGCGCCCGAGGCGTCGGTCTGGCACCGCCAGGGGATCACCGAGAAGTCCTGCACGCAGCCCAGGAACGGGTGGTCGTAGGTGTGGTTGACCCACCGGAAGCTGTTCTTGTTCGCCAGCAGCGCGTCGCTCAGCGGGTCGTCGCCGCCCTGCTCCTGCTGGTACTCGACACCCGGGCCGGCGTTGAACAGGAAGTCCAGGGTGTAGCCGTTCTGCTGCTGCCAGTTCACCGTGTCGGTGACGTCGGGGGCGGCCATCCGGATGGGCGTGGTGTCCGGTACGCCGGCGGCGCAGTCGCCTTCGCCCGGGGTGCACTTGCCGCTCTGGCTCCACCGGGAGTTGGCGTTGAACAAGTCGTCGATGTGTGCCGAGAAGTAGTTGCGCCAGTAGCCCAGGTGGACGCCCCGCGTCACCCAGTCGACGATCCCGTGCGCGAGCAGCCGGAACTGCTGCTGGTTGTAGTTGTACGCGAAGGTGAGGACCAACTGCTGGCGGCCGCCGCTGGTGTAGACGCCCGCGAGCACGCCCTGCGTCGAGGTGCCGGGCACCGTCTCGGTGAGGAACGGTTCGAAGTGCGAGCCGGTGGCCGGGTTGTCGGGCACCGGCGTGGCCAGCGCGCCGTACGAGCCGCTGCCGCCCGCGGTGCCCTCGAACGGCACCGGGCCGTTGAGGTAGCGGAAGGCGTCGGCCCGGGCGGAGGAGGACGCGGTGGCGGTGGTCGCGTCGAGCGAACCGGTCCACGCGGGCGTGTTCAGACCGGTGTTGGTGCCCGGCCACACGTAGGAGTCGACCTGTCGGACGTGGTAGGCCTGCTCGTAGCCGGTGAGGGCGGAGAGTTCGGCGGTGGAGAGCCGGCTCGGCGCGTCGTTGGGCAGGACGACGCCCTCGAAGTGGCCGTGCGGTGTGCCGTCGGCCAGGGCGTCGGCGAGGAAGGACGCCGTGAGGGTGGCGCGGTTGCTGCTGGTGAGGTCGACCACGGTGGTCGGCACGCCCTCGGAGACCAGTTGCTTGTGGATGCCCTCGACCCACGGGTTGCCGTCGGTGACGACGAGGACGTTCAGGTCGACCCGGGAGGTCCCGGCCGCGGGCGGGGCGGCCGCGGGTGCGCGCGTGGGCGCGGGCCAGGGTGCGGCCGCACAGGTCGGCGTAGGCGCGC
>NZ_JBHWIR010000390.1:0-2321 GCF_042731835.1 Kitasatospora sp. NPDC059817
TGGGGCTGGGGTGGGGGGGGTTTGTCTGTCGGTTGGGGTGGCGGTGGGGGGGGGGGGGGGGGGGGGGCGTCGGCGGGGGGGGGGGGGGGGCGGGGGGGGGCCCCCCCCCCCGCCGGGGTGCCCGGCGGCTCGCTCAGCGCAGTGCGTCCTTGCGGAGGAAACGTTTCAGCCGCTGCCAGGGCCAGGTGTTGATCACGTCCTCGGCGGTGAGCCAGCCGCGCTGCGCCGTACCGATGCCGAAGCGCGGGTAGGCGAGCTGCCCGGTGGCGTGGGCGTCGCTGTCGATCGCGAAGCGGACGCCGTGCCGCTTCGCCCGCAGGACGTCCTCGTCGCGCAGGTCGAGCCGCTGCGGGGAACTGTTGATCTCGATCGCGGTGCCGGTGCGCGCGGCGGCCGCGAACACCGCGTCCAGGTCGACGTCGATCGGGCCGCGGCGGCCGATCCTCCGGGTGGTGAGGTGGCCGATGACGTGCACGTGCGGATTCTCGCAGGCGCGGATCAGCCGGCGGGTCTGGGCGGTCCGGTCGGCGGTGAAGTGCGAGTGCACGGAGGCCACGCAGACGTCGAAGCCGGCCAGGAACCCGGGCGGCCAGTCCACCCCGCCGTCCGGGCCGATGTTCAGCTCGGTGCCGTGCAGGAGGCGCAGCTTCCGGTGGCGGTCGGCGAGTCGGCGCAGCCGCTCGCGCTGGGCGAGCATCTTCTCGTCCGTCATCCGCTGCATCACCAGGTCCGGGGCGTGGTCGGTGACGGCGTAGTAGGAGTAGCCGCGGGCGGCCGCGGTGTCGATCATCTCTTCCAGGGTGGCCAGGCCGTCGGTCAGGTCGGTGTGCGTGTGCAGGTCGCCGCGCAGGTCCGACTCCTGGACCAGAGCAGGGAGTTCACCGCGCAGGGCGGCCTCGATCTCGCCCCGGTCCTCGCGCAGCGGCGGCGCGATCCACGGCAGGCCGAGCGCCGCGTACACCTCGTCCTCGGTCGCGGACGCCACCTTGGCGCCGTCCTCTTTCTCGCCGTCCTCTCCTTCGCGGCCCTCTCCTTCGGCGGTGGTCCGGAACAGGCCGTACTCCGAGAGCTTCAGCCCGGCCCGGACGGCCATCGTGCGCAGCCTGATGTTGTGCGCCTTCGATCCGGTGAAGTAGACGAGCGCCGCGCCCCAGTCCTCCTCCGGGACGACCCGCAGGTCCACCTGCACGCCCCCGGTGGTGCGCACCGAGGTCTTGGTCGGACCGCTCGCGATCACCTCGGCCACGTACGGGAGTCCGGTGAGCGCGGCCATCAGCGGGGCGGAGTCGGCGGCGGTCGCCAGCACGTCGACGTCGCCGACCGTCTCGCGCATCCGGCGCAGCGACCCCGCGTACGCGCAGCGGGTGCAGCCGGGTACGGCGGACAGCGCGGCGACGAGCTGCTCGGCCAGTTCGGTGGCCGCGTCGAGCAGCGTGCGGCCGCCGGAGCGCCGCAGCAACTCGATGCCGTGCAGGATCTTCTCGCCGCTGCGCTCGCCGAAGCCCGCCACGCCGGACAGCCGGTCGGAGCGGACCGCCTCGGCCAGGTCGTCGACGGAGGAGATGCCCAGGTCGCGGTCGAGGGCGAGGGCGCGCTTGGGGCCGACGCCGGGTACGGCCGTCATCTCCCGGACCCCGGACGGGACTTCGGCGCGCAGGGTCTCCAGGGCGGCGATCCGCCCGGTGGCGAGGTACTCGGCGACCTTCTCGGCGGTGGACTTCCCCACGCCGGAGATCTGCTGCAGGCCCTTGACGTCCAGGCCGGCGATGTCCTCGGAGTGGCCGCCCACCGCGCGGGCGGCCTTCTCGTAGGCCCGCGCCCGGAAGGCGTCCCCGCCGGTGATGTTGATCAGGTCGGCGTACTCCTGGAGCAGCTCCCGCACCTGGTCGTTGAGCCGGGGCATGGGGCCAGTCTAGGGCGGGTCCTCGGGCTCCGGCCTGGGCGGCGGCCCTCCGGGCGGGCGAAGGGAGTTCGTGAGGCCCGGCCCGGGGCCGGCGGCGCCGCGTCGCGGGCCCGGGGCGGCGCTGCCGCGGGGGGCCACGGCGGGGCCGGCGGGGGCGGTGGGGGTGGTCAGGCGGTGGCGGGCGGCGGCGAGGAGTTCGTCGGACAGGGCGGGGTCCTCGCTGGCGCGGGCCAGGAGGAGCGCGCCGACCATGGTGGACAGGTCGGCGAGGGCGCTCTCGCGTTCGGCGGCGTCGGGCAGGTGCTGGAAGCCGTCGGCCAGGTCGCGCAGTCCGGCGGTGAAGGCGGTGCGCAGCGGGGAGCCGGGTTCGGCGCGGGCCGCGTCGGGGGGGGGGGCGGGGGGAGGCGCGGACCAGCCA
>NZ_JBHWIR010000391.1:0-2313 GCF_042731835.1 Kitasatospora sp. NPDC059817
CACACTATATTTACTCTTGATTTCTCTTCGGCAGAGTCAGTTGTGTTTAAGTGACATACATTTGTTTTGTGGTCGGAAGCGTATGTTGTTTTTAAGACACCGGCGGTTGGTTTTTTTTTTTTATTTACGGTTTGGTTTGCATCGACTGTTAAATGACCGGCCTCGACCTCGACCAGGACGCCCTGGTCGAGGTCGCGGCACTGGTGACGGACTCCGAGCTCAACATCCTCGGCGAGGGTGTGGACGTCATCATCCGCCCGCCGGCGGAGGCGCTGGCGGGCATGCCCGAGGTGGTGCGCGCGATGCACACCTCCTCCGGCCTGCTGGAGGAGCTGGAGCAGGGTGTGACGCTGGCCGAGGCGGAGGCGCGGGTGCTCGCGTACATCCGCGAGCACGTGCCGGAGGCCGGCCGGACGCCGCTGTGCGGGAACTCGGTGGCCACCGACCGCGGCTTCCTCGCCCGGGACATGCCGGCCCTGGAGAAGCACCTGCACTACCGGATCGTGGACGTCTCCTCGATCAAGGAGCTGGCCCGCCGCTGGTACCCGAAGGCGTACTACAACAGCCCGCAGAAGGGCGGCAACCACCGGGCGCTGGCCGACATCCGCGAGAGCATCGACGAACTGCGGTACTACCGCGAGGCGGTGTTCGTCCCGCAGCCCGGACCGGACACCGACACCGCGCGCGCCATCGCCGAGAAGTACCAGGCCCCGGAGGGCTGACCCGAGGAGCCCGGGGGAGGTGCCCGCGTTCGCCCGGACGAAAGCCTGGCGCGAGCACCCTCTCGGATCCTGTAGAGTTCTTCCTGTCGGAACGGGAACGCGGAAGCGGAAACGGGCCGGACAGATGGTGGGTGTAGCTCAGTTGGTAGAGCACCTGGTTGTGGTCCAGGTGGCCGCGGGTTCAAGTCCCGTCACTCACCCCAGAGCCTGAGGGGCCGATCTCTTCGAGAGATCGGCCCCTCAGGCGTTTTCGCGTTCCCTCAACTCTCCACCGCGGTTCGGGTTTTCCCGGCGCAGGCCTGCCGCCAGAAGCTACTGGCTAGTAACATTCCTGCCATGACCACACCTTCGATCGGCCAGCTGCTCGACTCCACCGTGCCGATGGCGCACACCCTCAAGCTGGAGTACCTGGAGACCACCCCGGACCGCGCCGTGCTGCGGCTGCCCGACCAGCCCGCGTACCACAACCACGTCGGCGGACCGCACGCCGGCGCGATGTTCACCCTCGCCGAGTCCGCCAGCGGCTGCATCGTGCTCGCCGCCTTCGGTGACCAGCTCTCCCGGGCCGTGCCGCTCGCGGTGAACGCCGAGATCGCCTACAAGAAGCTCGCCATGGGCGAGGTCACCGCCACCGCCGTCCTCGGCCGCCCCGCCGCCGAGGTCGTCGCCGAGCTGGACGCCGGCGGCCGCCCCGAGTTCCCGGTCACCGTCGAGATCACCCGCGCCGACGGCGCCGTCACCGGCGTGATGACCGTCACCTGGACCCTGCGCCCCAACTCCTGACCGCGCCACGGCCGGTGGCCCCGGGCAACCCGGCCCGGGGCCACCCGCGCGATGACTGTCCGTGACGGCGGGCGTGACCTCACGACCCGTCCGCTCGTTCTCAACTCACATGCGAGCCAATCACGCGACCAAGCCCCAGGAACCCGCCCCCCGCGGCGTCGGCGCACGGCGCGCGATCGGCCGGTGGCTGCCCCGGGTCCTCGCCGCCGGTGGCGCCCTCCTCGCCCAACTCGGGGGCTTCGGCGCGCAGGCCGCCTGCGCCGACCCGCTGCCGGACCAGACCCGGCCCGCCGTCCGCCGCACCCTGGCCGGCGGGCCCGCGCCCGGCCGGCTCGCCCAGGCCGGGCGGCCCGCGTACGACGGTCCGTCGGCCGAGCGGTCCGGCGACCCCGGGCGCCCGGCGGCCGAGGAGGCCGAGCGCCCCTCCCCCGGGCTCGTCGGGGAACTGGCCGGCGCCGTCCCCGACGCCGGGATCGACGGCGCCACCGGCACGGTCGGCAGCGTCTTCCAGGACCGGATCCGAGCCGGCGGACTCCCCCTGCCCGGGCAACGGGCCGCCGTCCCCGACGCCTTCGCGATCGCCTCCGGCCTGCCCGACACCGTCCCCACCCAGGGCCGCCCCGCCGAGACCCGCGCCTCCCGGGAGGGCGGGCCCGCCGAACTGCCCGCCACCGCACGGCCCGGCGCCACCGGAGTCCGCTCCGCCGCACCGGCCGCCACCGCCCGCCCGTGCCGGGGGGGCCGGGGGGCCCCCGGCCCCGGCCCCCCCCCCCCCCCCCGGGGGGGGGGCGCCCGCGCCCCCCCCCCC
>NZ_JBHWIR010000392.1:0-2203 GCF_042731835.1 Kitasatospora sp. NPDC059817
CCGGAAGAAGCCCTCGACTGCGCAGGCGGCCTCTACCTCAGCGGACTGGATATCTGATCAACACCCCTCCACGAACTTCCGCGGAGCAGCACTAGTGGCGGGCTCGGTGGCGTAGCGGCTCATCGTGCGCAGGCCGGCCTCGGAGGTCGGCGGCCCGCCGTCGGCGGCCATGTCCCGCAGGTCCCGGAAGTACTGCAGGTACAGGTCGGGGGTGAACACGCTGAGCATGACGGCGCTGTGGTCGCTCACGTTGGCGAAGGTGTGCGGGGCGCCGGGCGGGACCATCACGAACGTGCCCGCGCCCGCGTCGTGGTGCTGGTCCCCGACGGTGAAGCGCACCGTGCCGGAGATGATGTAGAAGCCCTCGTCGTGGCGGGCGTGGCGGTGCTGCGGCGGTCCGGGGGTGTGCGGGGCGAGGAGGGACTCGGTCATCGCCAGGCGGTGCCCGGTGTGGCTGCCGTCCTCCAGGACGCGCATGCGCGTGGTGCCCATGACGATCGTCTCGCCCTCGCCGGGGGCGACCACCGATACGGTGGGGCCGGCCTGCGGTTCACTGGTCTTCGCTGTGTCGGTCATGTTCCGAGTGCACCGCCGGGGCACCGCGGGTGTCCAAGACCCGTTCCGCCATGCCGATACCCGGGGGGTATCGTCGCAGCGTGGAGCTACGTACCCTGCGCTACTTCGTGGCGGTCGCCGAGGAACTCCACTTCGGCCGGGCCGCCACCCGCCTGCACATGAGCCAGCCGCCGCTGAGCCGGGCGATCAAGCAGCTGGAGAAGGAGAGCGGCGCCCTGCTGTTCGCCCGCTCCCCCGCCGGCGTCACCCTCACCCCGGCGGGAACCGTGCTGCTCGACGAGGCGCGGGCCCTGCTCGACCGGGCCGAGCGCCTGCGCGCGCGCGTGGCCGCGGCGGCCGGCGCCGCGACCCTGACCGTCGGCATCCTGGGCGACGGCACCGACCCCGGCATCACCAGGCTGGCGGCCGCCTTCCGCCGCAGCCACCCCGGCGTCGAGATCCGCGTGCGCGACACCGACCTGACCGACCCGACCTGCGGACTGCGCGCCGCACTGGTCGACGTCGCCCTGACCCGCGCGCCGTTCGACGACACCGCCCTGGCGGTGCGCGTGCTGCGCACCGACCCGGTCGGCGCGGTCCTGCGCGCCGACGACCCGCTGGCCCGGCGCGGCCGCCTGGAACTGGCCGACCTGGCCGGGCGCCGCTGGTTCCAGTTCCCCCCGGGAACCGACCCCCGGTGGCAGTCGTACTGGAACGGCGGCACCCCGCGCGAGGGCCCCGTGGTGCGCGGCGTCCAGGAATGCCTGCAGGCCGTGCTCTGGAACAGCACGGTCGGCCTGGCCCCGCTCGGACACGACCTGCCCGAGAACCTCACCACCGTCCCGCTGGCCGACATGGCGCCCAGCCCGGTGGTCGCGGTGTGGAACGACGGCGACACCAACCCGCTGGTCCGCTCGTTCACCGAGATCGCGACGGCCGCGTACCGCCAGGTGTGACAGGTGTGAGAGGAGGCCGCCCTGCGAGAGGGTGGCGTCCGTCGAAAAAAAGTGGTCCCGGATCCGCCCGCCGTGTCGATCCGCGGCCACGCCGTTCGACCTGGGATGGAGAGGGCCGGAAAACGGCCCCCGAACAAGGAGAGCGACGATGTCGAAGTACATGCTGATCATGCGGGGCACGGACGAGAGCGTCGCGAAGATGATGGAGACGCCCTTCGAGGAGATGCTCGAAACGGTGGGCCGCTTCAACGAGGAACTGATCCGGGCGGGCGTGCTCGTCGCCGCCGAGGGACTGGACGACCCCTCCCAGGGCGTGGTGGTCGACTTCAGCGGACAGAGCCCGGTGGTCACCGACGGCCCCTACGGCGAGACGAAGGAACTGTTCGGCGGCTTCTACGTGATCGACGTCGCCTCGAAGGAGGAGGCCGTCGAGTGGGCCAAGCGGCTCCCGGCCGTCACCGGCTCGAAGGTCGAGATCCGCCGCGTGCCGGGCATCGAGGAGTTCCCGCAGGACAACGAGTGGATCGCCAAGGAGCGGGCGTGGCGCGAGCGGACCGGCCAGCACTGATGCCCACCACCCCCGACGGCCCGCCGAGCACCGCATCGGGCCGGCGGGCCGCCGAGTCCCTCTGGCGGTTCGAGTCCGCCCGGTTCGTCGGGGGACGGGGCCGCGCCACCGGGGGGTTGGCGCT
>NZ_JBHWIR010000393.1:0-2188 GCF_042731835.1 Kitasatospora sp. NPDC059817
GGCGCCCACCGGCTCGGGGCCGAGCGCGTGCCGGGGGGCGACCGCGGGCGGGGGGTCCGCGGGCCCGGCCGGGGCGGTGACGGCCAGGACGGCGAGTTCGCCGACGAGTCGGCGCCAGCCGGCCACGGCCTTCGGCGGGGACAGCAGTACGGCGGCGCGCGCCGGGAAGGCCAGCACGGCGATCAGGGCGACGGCCAGGGCGGTGAGCAGGGCGTTGCCCCACCGGGGGGTGGGCAGCAGCACCAGGGCGAAGGCCGTTCCGAGCAGGGCGGAGGGCAGCACGGTCGCCGCGCCCTCGCCGAGCAGGCGCAGCAGGATGCCGCCGCGCGAGCCGCCGCGGGCCTGGAGCAGCCGGAGTTCGGCGGTGCGCCGGTCGGCGGTGAGGGCCGCGGCGAGGCACAGCACCACGACGGCCACCCCGGCCACTCCGGCCGGTCCGATCACGGCCAGCGGGGCCGCGGCGTCGTAGCGGGCGGTGGCCCGGGTGAAGATGTCGGGCAGGAGCGAGGTGACGTGCAGGTCCGGGCGCTTGGTCACGTCGGCGAGGGTGGTGGCACCGCGCCCGACCAGGAAGGAGCCGACGGTGGCGCGGGTCTCGGCCAGCTGGTCGGCGCGCAGGGCGGCGGAGTCGACGGGCAGCCGCCAGAAGTTCACGCCGCCGTTGCCCCAGAGGATCAGCTGGTGCAGGCCGGTGTCGGTGACGAAACCGGTGGTCGCCCAGTGGAGCTCCGCGCCCTGGCCCTCCAGGCAGGCGCGGGCGGGACAGCCCACGTCGTCCCAGGTCGGGTCGGTGGGGTTGTTGACGCGGTAGAAGCCGACCACGGTGGACCGGGTCCGGCCGGTCAGGTCGCTGCCGTTGTCGACGACGTCACCGAGCTTGACGCCGATGGTCTCGGCGGCCTTCTGGCTGATGATCATCGGCAGGGGTGCGCCCTCGGCCGCGGGGCCCGGCCAGACGCCGTCGGTGAGGGTCACGAGCTCCTTGAGCCCGTGCAGGTACAGCAGGCCGAGCACCGGCGGATGGTCGGAGACACGGGCGTAGCCCTCGTTGAACATCTTGCGCGGGGACTTGGCCCGGCTGCCGTAGAGCTGGCTGGTCTCGGTGAGCGGCAGGTTCCGGCCGATCTCCGCGGTCAGCTTCTGCTGCACGTCGTCGAGGGCCGAGGCCGGGTCACTCAGGTTCGGCTCGGAGGTGGCCTGCAGGCTGGTCGCGTTGACGCCCTTCTGGTGCACGAAGTCCCGCAGGGCGCTGTCCGCGCTCCGGTCGACGACGCGGGGGAAGGCCGCCGCCATGAACACGGTGACGAAGGCGAGCGCCGCCATGAGCAGGGTGGCCAGCGGCGTCGCGCGGAGCCGGGTGCGGACCCAGGGCGCGGGGCCGTGGGCGGGCGCGGGCTCGGGCGACGGGGTGGGCACGGTGGTGCCGGCCTTGGTGGTCACATCTCCTCCACGTGGCGCAGCCGGGCGGCCACGTCTCGACGGCGGCGTCCGATCAGGAAGGCCGAGAGCAGGGGAACGACGGCGATCGCGGCCGTGAGCAGCAGGGCCTGACCGAACGGCAGCTCGATCAGCGCCCCGGGCGTCGGGCGGCGGGCGGCGGGCGTCAGCACGACGAACGGCACGATCAGGTGGACGAGCAGCGTGCCGAGGCCCAGCCCGACGGCCCCGCCGAGGGCGACCAGGAGGGCCTGTTCGGCGGCCATGGTGCGGGTCACCTGCTTGCGGCGGGCTCCCAGGGCGAGCAGCAGGGCGGAGTCCCGGGAGCGTTCGCGGGCGGAGGCGGCCACGGCGGCGCCGAAGCCGATCGCGGCGAGCACCCCGGTGACGACCGCGATGACCATGAGCGCGCTCTGCGGGGCGGCGCCGACCGGGTCGCTGAGGAGGGCCTCGGCGGCCTCCTCGTAGAGCTGGACGTCCTGGGTGCCGGGGGCGGCGCGCAGGGCGGCGGCGGCCTCCGCGGGGGTCCGGTCGCCGGGGCCGGTCGCGGGCAGCCACCACTCGGCGCGGTTGGGCAGTTCGCCGCCCTGTGCGGCCAGCAGCCGGGCCGTGGTGGAGAGGTCGACCAGGAGCGCGTTGGGGCCGGCCGCCGGCAGGGGGCTTCTCGCTTTACCTGGCCAGCAACGACAGCTACCGCGACAACTTCCTGCCCAGCGGGCTGCCGTCCGGCTCCCCGGAAGAAGCCCTCGAC
>NZ_JBHWIR010000394.1:0-2187 GCF_042731835.1 Kitasatospora sp. NPDC059817
CCCATTACGCGCCCGGCTGGGCGTGCGCCCGGACCGCCCTCGTACTGGACGTACTTGGGCGATTCGGGCGTGCGTCCAGGCGGGATGCCTGGGGGTACCTCCCGGCCGCCAGGCTGGGGGCGCGTCGCGGGCCCGCCAAGATTGGCCGGACAGGACCTAGGCCAACCTAGGCCCAACCTAGAACGGCGCCGCGTGGGCCGGGGCCGCGTCGTGGGCGGCGGCGAAGGCGTGGCGGGCGCGGCTGCCGGGTGGGGCGAGGCACGCGAAGACGTACCGGCCCTCCTCGGGCAGGGCGAGCACGGTGTAGTCCAGGACGTCGGTGTCCAGGGCCGGGTGGCGGATGTGGAGTCGGCCGGGGCCGGGCGGCCCGGCCCGGTGGCGGTCCCACAGTGCGGCGAAGGCCGGGCTGTCCGAGGACATCCGGCGGACCAGGCGGGTGAGCCCGCGGTCGCCGGGGCGGTCCGCGTGGTGGGCGCGCAGCGAGGCGACGAGGTCCGCGCCGATCGAGCCGGTGGCCGCGAGGTTGCCCTGTGAACGGTCCCCGTACGGGCAGCAGAACACCTGCCAGAGCAGGTTGCGCTCGTGGGGCGGGCGCCGTTCCGGCCAGGCCATCAGCAGGCCGGCCGGGCGGTTCCAGGCGAGGAGTTCGAAGGTCGGGCCGGTGACGAAGGCGGGCGCGGCGTCCAGGGTGTCCAGCAGCGCCAGGGTGGTGGCGGAGACGGCCGGCGGCTCGGGCGGCGCCCCGGCCGGTGCGCGGTGCCGGGCGGCCAGCCGGTGCAGGTAGGCGCGCTCCGCCCCGGCCAGTTGCAGGGCCTCGGCGATGCCGTCGAGGACCGGGCCGGTGGGCACCCGCTGGCGGCCCTGCTCCAGCCGGGCGTAGTAGTCGGCGGAGATGCCCGCGCGGGCCGCCACCTCCTCGCGGCGCAGCCCGGGCGTCCGGCGGCGCCCGGCCGGGGGCAGGCCCGCCTCGGCGGGCGCGAGGCGGGCGCGGCGGGCGCGCAGGAACGCGCCCAGCGGGGTCTCGGGCATGCGGTCACGCTGCCACAGCCGGGCGGGGTTAGCCAGGACCTGGCCGTCCCTGGCTGGCCCGTCCCTGGTCGGCCCGTCCCCGGGAAGGGCTGGCCGCTGGTGGCCCGGGCGGGGCGCCGGGAGGCTCGCCGCATGGGACTTCTCGACGACAAGGTCACGATCGTCACCGGCGCCGGGCGCGGCATCGGCGCAGCCGCCGCCCGGCTGTTCGCCCGGGAGGGCGCGCTGCTGGTGCTGGCCGCCCGCTCCGGCGCCGAGGTGGAGGCGCTGGCCGCCGAGCTGCGGGCCGGCGGGGCCCGGGCGGTGGCCGTCGCCGCCGACCTGACCACCGCGGAGGGCGCCGAGCGGACGGTCGAGGCGGCGCTCACGACGTACGGCCGGCTGGACGCGGCCTTCGACAACGCGGGTTCCGGCCTGTCGCCGGCCCCGCTCGCCGAGCGCTCCGAGGCCGAGTGGGACGACACCCACGCGCTCAACCTGCGCGGCAGCTGGCTCTGCCTGCGGGCCCAGCTGCGGGCGATGGCGGCGGGCGGTCGGGGCGGCGCGGTGGTGCTCAACTCCGGGGTGGGCGCGCTGGTGGGCGGCTTCGGGGACGGCGTCCAGCAGGCCGCCAAGCACGGCCTGACCGGCCTGGTGAAGGCGGCCACCGCCGACTACGCCCGGCACGGCATCCGGGTCAACGCCGTCGCGCCCGGCGTGGTGCGGACGCCCTCGACGGAGCAGTTCTTCGCGTCCGGCCCGGAGTTCGACGCCCTGGTGGTCCGCTCCACCCCGCTGGGCCGGGCGGGAGCGGACACCGAGATCGCGGAGGCGGCGGCCTGGCTGCTGAGCGACCGGGCGTCGTACGTGGCCGGGGTGACCCTGCCGGTGGACGGCGGGATCACCGCGACCCGGCGGTTCGACTGAGTGCGGGCCCGATCAGTTGGGGGCCCGGTCGGTCGGGGGCCCGGCTGGTCGGGGCGGGTCCGACGGCACCGTACGGGGGGGGGGGGGGTCGGGGCTGAGCAGGGGGAGTGTGCCCGCCCGCGGGCCGGGGGGGGGGGTGGGGGGTGGCGGTCCTCAACGTGTACCACCGGGGCCCACACCCCGGGCCGCCCCGCCGCCCCGGGGCCCCCCCTCCGGCCGGTCGGGGCCGCTCGCTATGCTGCTGCCATGCAG
>NZ_JBHWIR010000395.1:0-2172 GCF_042731835.1 Kitasatospora sp. NPDC059817
GGTCACGGATGGACGTGACCCGGGCGGGGGCGCTGGTTCGGCCCGCCGCGATCAGGACTTCGACAGGTTGAAGGAGATCGCGGCGTTGTCGCCGCTGCCGCCCTGCCAGGTGCACTTGTACCCGGACGGGGCGGAGCAGCTGTAGCCGTTGCTGCCGGTGTAGGGGTTGTTCCAGTACACCCTGACCTTGTTGCTCTCCCCGGACACGTCGAAGGTGACCTCGCCCTCCGTGCCGGTCATGAAGCCGTCCGACTCGCTGGCCCACTTCGCGGTGACACCGGGCTGGACCATGGACGGGGGCAGCATGTTGTCGGACCAGATCCCCCACCGCAGGCTGGAGCCGGAACGGACCAGCAGCTTGCCCGAGTTGTTGGTCAGGTTGATGCTCGTGCTGCGGGCGGCGGTGACGCCGGGCACCACCGCGTCGGCGGTGTCGGCCCCGGCCGACCGGGACGCCGGCCAGACGTCGAACTTGACGCCGGCGTTGTTCCCGCTGCCGCCGCTCTTGTAGCAGGCGTACCCGGCCGGGACGGAGCAGCTGTAGCCGTTGCTGCCCACGTAGGGGTTGTTCCAGTAGATCTTGATCTCGCCGCCGGCGAAGCCGTAGGTGATGTTCCCCTCCGTCCCGGTGCCGGCCCCGCAGGACTCGCTCGCGAAGCTGGGCTCCTTGCCGGTGGGGATGTAGTCGGGCGGCAGCATGTTGTTCGTCCAGCAGCCGTGGTCGAGCTTCTCCCACGTCTTGGTCAGGCCGTACGCGGTGTGGTTGGACAGGGTGACCTGCGTGGAGCGGGCCGCGGTGATCCCCGCCAGGCCGTCCGCGGTCGCCTGCGGGCCGCTCTGCCCGGTCGCGGCCTGCGCGGCCGGGGCGAGGGTGAGCGCTCCGGACGCCATCAGCACGGCGGTCAGAACGCCTGCGGCCGTGCGGGACAGGCCGCGCTTGGGAGTCGTGCGTCGCATGGGTCTACCAACTCTCTTCAAGGCTGGACGAGCGGGCGCCGGGTCGCGCCCGCCGTGTTCTCATCCGGGGGGCGTCGCGGCTCGGTGCCGGCGCCGGGGGGGGCTCACTGGATGTAGAGCTCCCACCGCTTCGCGCCGTCGACGATGACCTCTTCGATCAGCTGGGCGACGGCGCTCCCGAGGCCGTACAGCACGTAGTACGCCGCCTGCGCCTCGACGAACGAGTCGTACCGGCCGGCCCAGCGCCAGATCGCGGACGCCGACGCGCCGTCCTGGGCGCCGTCCTGGGCGGCGGGCGACGCGGAGGCGTGTGCGCGGGCGGGGGAGGCCACGGCGGCGTACGCCTGGGCGGTGCCGCCGACCAGGACCGCGGCGGCGATCGCGGCGCAGAGCGAGGCTGAACGAATTTGCCTGTGCATGACAAATATCCCTTCTGGGCGTTCCACGTGAACGGCCGGCCACCTGCGGCGGATCGGCCCCGCCCCGACCCGGCTGCGGGATGCGGTGGCAGTCACAGGCTGACACGTGACCACCACGCTCGGGCATCGTGGAAAACCGCGAACTTGGCACGGTGTACGTACCGAGGGCCTGCGGACGGGACGGGGCGGGGGCTGAACGGAGGCGGAGCGGGGGCTGAACGAAGGGGCGGGGCGCGGACGGGGGTGGCGTCCGGTCACATGGCGGCGGCCGGCCAGACGGTCGCGGCCGCGGCGGCGAGGAGCCCGGCGTTGAGCGCGACGCGGCGGTCCCCGCCGGTCAGGTGCACGGCGATCGCGCCGGTCTGCAGGAGCACGAACCCGACGGCCGCGGCCACGGCCAGCCCCGGCGCGACACCGACCGCCGGCGGCAGCAACAGGCCTGCCGCGCCCAGGAGTTCGACCGCTCCCAGCGCCCTGACGGCGGGCAGCGGTACGCGGTCCACCCAGGCCATCATCGGGCGCAGCCGGTCGCGGTCACGGGTCGCCTTGAGTGCGCCCGCGTAGAGGTAGAAGGCGGCGAGCGGTGTGGCGAGGAACCAGTAGGCGATGGTCATGACGTCCTTTCACGGTCACCGCCGGCGGGTGGCCGGTCGGCTTCAGGCCAGGTCGGCGGCGGACCCGGTGACGGGCTCGGTGACGGGCCTAGTGCTGCTCCGCGGAAGTTCGTGGAGGGGTGTTGATCAGGCTGCTTTGAGTGGGGTGCCCTCGTAGGTCCAGCGGTAGGGCTTGGCGGTCT
>NZ_JBHWIR010000396.1:0-2103 GCF_042731835.1 Kitasatospora sp. NPDC059817
GCCCGCGCCCCCGCGGGCCCGCCGGTGAAAGCCGGGCCCCGGGGGCCGGCCCCCCCCCCCCCGGCCCCCCCGCCCCCCGGCTCCTTCGTCGTCCAGGCCGGTCGGACCGCACCGCCGGGCTGTTCAGCGGGCGCCGCGCCCGGTCGGTGACGGCCCCGGGAGACACCCGGTGCCGTCACCTCCGGAGTGCGTCCCACAACGACCGCAGCGGGGATCGGTGCAGGTATTGGTACAGGTATCGGTGCAGGGGCGAGGCCGGCCGGCGGTGAGGAAGTACCAGCCGGCGCGCGGCGCTCAGCCGCCCGTCGTGCCGCCGGGCAGCGGGATGACGGTGTCTGCGACGTGGATCATCGCGAGACGGTGCGGCCGGACTGGCTGCCGTTGTTGGTCGGGTACAGGTTCGCCCATGACAGGTTGCACGCGAACTGCCACCACGCGTTGTTCGTCCCTGCGTCGGCCACGTCGTTCCAGTTCCAGCTGTAGGTGTGGCCGCAGGTGTCCCCGGCGGTCAGGTAGAACCGCTCGTCGGTGCGGCCCGCGTTGACGTGCCACCCGACGGTCGGGCCGTTCGCGTACACCTGGTACCACGCGCCGTTGTTGCTGGTGGCGCTGTCGGAGCCGCTGTCGGAGGCGGACGCGGTGCCGACGGATGCGACGCCCACGCCGACCATCGTCGAAGTGACGACGGCCAGGGCGGCGAGAGTCTTCCTGATGCGCATGCTGTGCTCCCTTGGTGGATGAGCGTGTCGATGGCCCGCCCCCGGTGCGTGGACGTCATTGCGTGAAGTGGTGCAGCCGATCACGATGAGGGGGGTGCGCCGGGGGCGCGTACCCATGCCGCTTCCACTCCCTGCCCGCACAGTGGGCCGCCATGCAACTCTCCTTGGTGAACGGCCAGTTCGACGAGGGGGGTGCGGGGCGGCCCGGTCTCAGCATGACCTACTCCGACCGCCGGAGTCACTGCATTCGGCAGACGGACTCGAACTCGGCCGCAGTGGCGCGGCGCCTGCGCTGGTGAACCGGCTTGCCCGGCGGCCGGACGGTCGTCGGGCGCGGTCGTCACCGGCGGTCACAACGGTGGTCCCGGCTACATCCTGCTCGCCTGGTAGAACCCGACGATCGTCTGACGCGGCACGAGCGGCTCCGGGCGGGTGACCCCGCCCACCCGTCCTGGGGGTTCGCGACACCCCAGTTCAAGGCGCGGGGCGCTGGGACCGGACCTGGACCGGTAGCCCCCGGACCTGGAAGCCCCGGGCGGACAGGCGGGCGAATCCAGGGTAGCGTTTCAAATACTCAGAGTGACTGTATAGAGAGGTGAAGCCATGAAACCGATCGGCATGGGAGCCGCAGCGCTCCTCCTTGCCACCGGGACGGTGACCGCCGTTCAGGCCCCGGCCCATGCCGCCGACCCGGCCTACGGCTACACCTGCCCTACCGGCTACTACAGCGAGGAGGTCATGATCGAGAGAGTGTTCTTCGGCGGGGCCTGCATCCCGGATCCTGCCAGCACCGGACCCCGCTACACGTTCCGCGTCGCCGTGCTCACGGAGGGCTTGCCGAGTGGGGACCGTGAGTACGTCGACGCCACCTTGAAATGCGACGAGTTGCAATCCGCCGCCCCCGACGTCGTCGCGTCGCGCTGCGACTTGGTTGACACCGGCCTCACACCCCGGGCGACGGCGAAGGCGTAGGGCCGGCAGGGCATGGACTGATCCGGGGACCAGGGACCGGTCGTCGCGGCGTAGCGGGAGCGAAACAGACCCCCGGGCGGGCGTTCGGGCCACGTCGGGGAGTGCGGTCAAGGCGCCGGAGGCGACGTCGGCGGCCCGGCCGGAGCGGGGGCGTCCGGATTCCGTCGCCGTGGTGATCGCCTGCTGCATGGTGGCGAAGCCGCCAAGGCCCTCGAACGGGTGCTGGTCGCCGCCGGCAGGGCCTGGCCGGCTGTCGGGCGGTGCCTGGGTGTGGTGGCGGAACGGGACCGCCCCGGGGCCCGGGCGGGGGGTGGGGCGGCCCGGGGGTGGGGGGGGGGGGGGGGGGGGGGTGGGGCGGGCGGCGGGGGCGGTCTAATATAAAAAATTATCGGCCCCCGCGAATAAAAATTTT
>NZ_JBHWIR010000397.1:0-2084 GCF_042731835.1 Kitasatospora sp. NPDC059817
ACCAACCCCCGGATCGCGTGGAAGAGCGCGCTCTGGCACTGGAACACCCAGTCCGGCCCCGGCTCCATGACGACCCACCACGCGATCGTCACCAGGGCCGGATCCGGCCAGACGATCCGCAGCATCAACGGCGCCGTGGAATGCAGCGGCAGGAACACCGCCGAGATACAGGACAGGGTCAACCTGTACCAGCGGTCCGCACGCGTCCTCGGTACCTCCCCCGGCACCAACCTGACCTGCTGAACGGAACGGAGAAGTCATGCGCGGATTCCTGACCAGACTGTTCGTCGCGGCGGCCGCCGCCGCACTGACCGCGGTACTGCCGAGCGCGAGCGCGGCGACGGGCGCGGCGACGGGCGCGACCGTCACGGGTGTGGCAGCGCCGGCCCGCACCGCGACGGTCGCGGCCGCCGCGGTCAACCACACGGTGACGTTCGTGAACCACTCGTCGCAGAAGCTGTGGATCGGAAGCGGCGTCAACGCCGACGGGTCGAAGCAGTTCACCCGGCTACCGGTCCTGGCTCCCGGCCAGTCGGCGACGGTGACGATCCCCGAGACCACCGCCCCGTTCCACTGGCGTGGGAAGTTCTTCGCACGCCAAGGATGCGGCGGGACCCCCGGCAGCACCTTCCACTGCCAGGTGGCCGACTGCGGCCCGGCCGCCGACCACTGCACGACGGGCGAACAACCCGCCAGCCTCGCGGAGTTCAACTTCGACGCCAAGGACGGCGCCGCCCCCTGGTACGACGTGAGCTACGTGAACGCGTTCTCGCTGCCGATCACGATCACTCCGGTGAACGCCACGACCCCCGCCGGCGGAGGCTGCGACACACGGGGCTGCGCGGCGAACCTGCTGCCCTACTGCCCGCCCGCCGACCTGACGCGCGGGCCGGACGGCAAGCCGATGCTGTGCACCAACCCCAGCCGGGACACCCCCAGCAGCTACAGCCGCGCGCTCAGCGCGAAATGCCCTAAGGCCTACACGTGGTCCAAGCAGGACCAGACACCGGGCAACAAGGTCATGCAGCAGTGCAGCCGCTGCAGCGGCTTCACCGTCACCTTCGGCCCCACCGCGTGAGCCACCCGCCCCGGACCCCGGCCCCCAGACTCCAGGGCCGCCGCGGCCCCCGTCACGACCGAAGAGAGGAACGCCTTGCCACGCCGAATGCGCCTGTTCACCGCCCTGCTCGCGGTACTCACCTGCCTCACCGTCGGCAGTGCGGCCGACGCGACCGCCGCCCCGGCGAAGAAGAAAGGCGTGAGCGCCTGGAACTTCACCGACGTCACCAAGGCGCTGGCCGACTCCAGGGCCGGCTGGTTCTACACCTGGGCCTCGGACCGCCAACAGATCAAACCGCCGGCCGGCGTCGAGTTCGTCCCCATGATCTGGGGCGCGGGCTCGGTGACCGACGCACAACTGCGAACAGCCAGGCAGGAAGGCACGACCCTGCTCGGATTCAACGAACCCGACCTGCCGGCACAGGCCAACATGAGCGTGACCAGGGCCCTCGACCTGTGGCCCCGGCTCCAGTCGACCGGGATGCGCCTGGGCGCACCCGCGGTGGCGGGCGGCGGCGACGCCCAGGGGGGGTGGGGAAACCACTGAGAGAATGGGGGCGCCGCCGCCCGCCACGACAAGGTCGACTTCATCCCCCTGCACTGGTACGGCTCGGACTTTCGCGCCGACGCCGCGACCGGTCAACTGCGCAACTACCTCCAAGCCGTGTACAACCGCTACAAGAAACCGATCTGGCTCACCGAGTACGCCCTGACCGACTTCTCCAGCGGCACCCCGAAGTACCCGACACCGGAACAACAGGCCGCGTTCGTGACGAAGTCGACCGCCATGCTCCAGGGACTCCCCTTCGTCGAGCGCTACGCGTGGTTCACCCTCTCCGCGGACCGTGGCGGCACCGGCCTCTACAACCGGGCGACCCCCAACCGGGTGGGGACCGCCTACCGCGCAGCCGGCTGAGCACACACCCCACCCCCGTCCACGCACGGACGCGGGCGACCACGACGCGCGCGCGGGGGCCACACCACGAGGCGGGGCGACGCCCCCGCGGGGGGGACAGAGGAGCCAC
>NZ_JBHWIR010000398.1:0-2069 GCF_042731835.1 Kitasatospora sp. NPDC059817
CACGGGCGGTTCCTCGCGGGCCGCGCCGACGGGCGGAGCAGCGGGCGGGGCGGCAGCAGGCGGGGCGGCGGCAGCAGGCGGCGCGGCGGCGGGCGCAGCAGCGGCAGCAGGCGGCCCGGCGGCAGAGCCGGGAGCCGCCGAGGTGGCGGCAGCCGCCCCCGACCAGCCCAGGTAGGCACCGCAGTTGCCGCAGAAGTCGTCCCCGTCCTCGTTGGCCACTCCGCACTCGGGACACGTACGCATTGCTCAGCTCTCTTCCGCACCGAGTGGACCGAGTGGACCGGATGAACCAGGTGAACCAGGTGGACCGGACGGACCAGGCGGCCCGGACAGGACCTCC
Source organism: Kitasatospora sp. NPDC059817 (assembly GCF_042731835.1). Lineage (NCBI taxonomy): Bacteria > Bacillati > Actinomycetota > Actinomycetes > Kitasatosporales > Streptomycetaceae > Kitasatospora > Kitasatospora sp. NPDC059817. The sequence continues at coordinate 341 of NZ_JBHWIR010000398.1, forward strand.
ACCCGGCAGGTCAGGTGCACCGGGCAGGACGCCCGGACGACCGCCAGCACCTGCTCCTCGTCCACCGCCGGGGTGCGCTCGGGCCAGACCCGCACCAGCAGTTCCCCGGAGGGCGCGGGCGGCAACTCCGCGCCCGCGGTGGTGGACCAGGCCACGCCGCCGCCGTCCACGATCTGCGCGCCGACGCCGAGGATCAGCCGCAGCCGTTCCCGGAGCCCGCGCCGGGTGCCCCGCCACCGGTGCAGTTCGACCGCGCGGCCGACCACGGCCCGGCGGACCTCCTCCGGCCAGGCCGGGTCGGTCTCGACGGCGACCCAGTCCGCCAGCCACTCGACGAAGTCGGCCGGGGCCAGGCGCGGTTGGAAGTAGGCGGGCAGGTTGTCCAGGGTGGCGAAGACCGGGGCGAGGACGGTGTCCAGGCCTGCGGTGAACCGCTGGGCGAAGTCGTCCTCGGCGTAGAGCGCGGGCAGGAGTTCGCCGATCGGATGCGGGCTGGGCAGCCCGGGGACGGCCGCTCTGCTCATCGCTGACCGTCCGCCGGGAGCGCGGCGACCACGACCTGGTGCTGGTGCGAGAAGACCAGCGCGTCCGGGGCGACGTCGACCCGTTCGGCGGGCGCGCCCCGGCGCCCGGTGATCGGATCCGCCGGGAAGAGCCGCAGTTCCTCGACCGCCGTGACCCCGGCCACCTGCTGGAGCACCGCGAACACCTCCCCGTACTGCACGGCCCGGCCGAACGGCCAGCCCCTTCCGTCGGCGCCGCCGCGCAGCGGGTTGAGGTGCCGGAACAGGGCCGCGAGCGCCGCCTCCCGGACCCGGTCGCCGTCCGGGGAGCGGGTCGCGAGCCGGGCGACCACCGTCACCCCCTGATAGTCGGGCGGTTGGACGACGAGCCGGGTGCCGACGAGCCGCCGCTCGTCCAGGGCCGACGCGATGGCCGACAGCACCTGCTCGCCGGGGATCAGCTGCTCGAACCGCAGGCGGTCGCCCTCGTCCGCGACCGCGTCGGGGACCACCAGCACCCGCACCGCGCCCGCCTCCCCGGCGACGGCCGGCGCGCAGCGCACCCGGGCCGCCGAGGGGGCGGCCTGCCGGGCGATCAGCTCGAAGTCCCCGGCGGTGACGGCCCGTTCCTGGAGCCGCAGCAGGTGGGGGGCGCGCACCTTGGCGTTCTCCACCGTCTCGCCGTCGACCCCGCCCCTGGCCGCCTCGCGGTTGTCGACCCTGGCCACGTACGGGACGGAGCTGCGCAGCACCGTGATCGTCGCCCGGGCGACGTTCCCGGCGGTGCCGCCGCCCGTGCGGTAGTGCGGTACCCGCAGGTGCGCGCCCTTGGGCGGCACCGCGCCGAAGGCGTGCAGGCCTCCGTCGGGTTCCCGGACGGCGGGCGGGAACGCGAACTCGCCCGTGGTCGCGTCGATCACCACGTGCCGGTCGGTCGGCGCCGAGTCGCCGAAGTGCTCGACGGCCGTCCACCGCTCCCAGCCGTCGCCGGCCGCGACCTCGACCACCGGGGGCCCGCCGTCGAGCAGGACGGGCGGCCTGGCGAGCCGGAAGCGCTGGCCCGCGACGCCCTCCGAGGTGCCGAGCGGCGCGTCGGTCACGGTCTGGGCGTGCACGACAGTCGCGGTGCCGCCGACCGTGAACACCTCCGCGCGGCGGATCGTCGGGGACTCCGCGTAGAACGGCTGGCCCGGCTCCGGCGCGGACACCCGGCAGCGCAGCCAGCC
>NZ_JBHWIR010000399.1:0-2019 GCF_042731835.1 Kitasatospora sp. NPDC059817
CATGAGGGGTGGGCGGCGGCCCGGGCGGGGGGCCCCCGGCCCGGGGGGGGGGGGGGGGGGTCTTGAGTCTGCCGCAGACGGCGCCCGCCCCCCGCCCGCCGCCCCCCCCTGCCGGCACCTTGCCGAAGGTGTCCGGGACGGGCAGGGTGGACCAGTCCGTGAGCGGCCACGCGACGACGAAGGCCCGGCCGATCACGTTCCCCACCGGCACGAAGCCGTCACCGGTCTCGTTGTGGTGCGGGCGCGAGTCCCGCGAGTTGTTGCGGTGGTCGCCCATCACCCAGAGCTTGCCCTTGGGGACGGTGACGGTGCCCACCGGGTCCTGGTCGCAGGGCGCCGAACCGGGGAACAGGTACGGCTCGTCCAGCGCGACGCCGTTCACCTTCAGCGGGCTGCCCGCCTTGCACTCGACGGTGTCCCCGCCGACCGCGATCACCCGCTTGATCAGGTCCTTCTCGTCCGCCGAGGGCATCAGGCCGACGGTGCTCAGCACCTTCTGGACCGAGCTCATCACCGAGCCGTCCGCGTGCGTCGGCGCGCTCTCCAGCCAGCCGCCCGGATCACGGAAGACCACCACCTCGCCGCGCTCGGGCTCGGCGCCGAACCACGGCGTCAACTTGTCGACCAGCACCCGGTCGCCGATCGCCAGGGTCTGCTCCATCGAACCCGAGGGGATCGAGAAGGCCTGGACGAAGAAGGTCTTGATGCCGAGCGAGAGCAGCAGGGCGATCACCAGCAGAATCGGAAGCTCCTGCCAGAACGGGCGCTTCTTCCGCCCGCTCTTGGCGTCCGGCTCCGCGCCGCCGGCGCCGTCGGCCCCACCGGTCGGACCGCTGCCGCCGCTCCCGTCGCCGCCGGAACCACCGCCGGCCCGGCCGGCGCCGCCGCCGGAGGCCTCGAAGGCCCCCGCCGCGCCCGGGACTTCGGGCGCACCCACCGCGCCGCGCTCCCCGGTTCCACCGCTCTCGCCGGACTCCGTACTCTGCTGGACACTCATCTTCTCGGCCCCTCCCGACGGCCTGGCGGGAGACCGGAACGGAAAACCCCCGCTGTCAGGGAACGAACCTACCGAACGGAGGTTCCCGGGCGCGCCCTGACATGGATCCGCTCACCCTGAGGACCGAACAGACTGAGGAACTCCACCGGCTGCGGCCCGGCGTTGCCGAAGGCGTGCGGGGTCCGGGTGTCGAACTCGGCGGCCTCACCGGCCGTCAGCACCAGGTCGTGCGAACCGAGCACCAGCCGCAGCCGGCCGGACAGCACGTACAGCCACTCGTGGCCCTCGTGCACCTTCAGCTCCAGCTCGGGCTCGGTGCCCCGGCCGGGCGGCATGATCTGCTTGAAGGCGTGCAGACCGCCGAGGTGGCGGGTGAGCGGGATGATGGTCTGGCCGTTCCTGGTCACCGGGCGGGGATGGACCCGGGGGTCTCCGGTGGCCGGGGCGCCGACCAGCTCGTCCAGCGGCACCCGGTACTCCCGGGCCAGCGGCAGCAGCAGTTCCAGGGTCGGCTTGCGCTGCCCGGACTCCAGCCGGGACAGCGTGCTGAGCGAGATCCCGGTGGCGGCGGCCAGTTTGGCGAGGGTGGTGCCGCGCTCGCGTCGCAGGGCGCGCAGCCGGGGGCCCACCGTGGTGAGGACGTTCTCGAAGTCTTCGTCGGCCATGCCTGCCATTCGCCGGGACGGCAAGGGCGTTTGTCAAACCGGCACACCGGTGCACGGGCGCGCGGGCCCGTCCGCGCGCCCTATGCTGTCCGGCCATGCGCATCCACCTCACCCGGGACAGCGTCGCGGCCGGCGACGACGCCGGCGCCCCGCACCCCGCGGCGCTCACCCTCCCCGACGACCTCGACCTGCCGCAGGCGCTCGTCGCCCTCGGACTCCCCCGGCCGTACCTGCCCCTGATCGGCGGCGGCCGCGCCAGCTGGATCCTGCGCACCGGCGACGGCGCGCCGCTCGCCGTACTCGCCCAGCAGTGGCCGTGCGCCCGGCCGCGGCCCGGGGGGGCGGGCGCGCGCCCCC
>NZ_JBHWIR010000400.1:0-2019 GCF_042731835.1 Kitasatospora sp. NPDC059817
ACATTTAACCCGCTAACTCTCAAAAATAAAAAATCCCTCCGGATATATTTCCAGCGGTTTGTGTATCGGGCGTGACTCTATTGTTACAGATAGAATAGAAGTCTTCCGCGGCTCCTATTCTACTTAATTTTAACAAATGTTAGTATATATTGTAAATTATTTCACCCTTAACCGTTGACCGACATAAATCTTATTCGCATCCGGGATACGATTAACTGTGGTCAATGTCTTAACGGACACACCGAATTTCTTACCAATTTTCGTCAGGTTGTCGCCCGCCTTTACGGTGTAGAATGTACCGCCGGATGGTGCGGCTCCTGATACCTTCAGGACTTGACCAACACGAATCATATTAACATCTTTAATACCGTTCACTTTCGCCAACTCCTTCACTGACGTATTATATTTCTTTGCAATTGCTGTCAATGTGTCACCCGCCTTAACGGTATATGTCGAGCCGGACGACTTGGCAGGTTTCGCCTTCACTGCGGCTTTGTTCCCGACCTTATCGTATTTCGTCAGCCCGTGGGCTTCGATTGTGGCGATAAGCTTCTTCGCATAGTTCGGGTCTGTCGCATATCCACCCTTTTGGATGGCGGCACAAGCTTGTACATAGTTCGTTTCCCCGACAACAGCCTTATAACGGTCAAGACGGTTATAGAGGTTCACAAGGTCTATGATAGAATCGCGAACAGACTTATACGCCCGGAACCCTGCTTTGATTGTTTTATCGACCCCGTTTAAAACCTCCCACGTGCCCATATGAACGGTTCCAGCGTTCCCGATACCTTTTATACCAAACAGGTTATTTGCACGCGTAGCAAGCCCGGATTTGCCCCAATTTGACTCATGTATGGCTTGTGCTGTGATAACTGAAGGTAAAACTCGACTTACACCGTATAATTTTTGTGCTTCACTTGCAACATTCTCCATGAAACTCATTCTTTTACACTCTCCCTCATTTGTTGTCTCATTTCATTTATTTGTTCGTCTGAAGCGGATTCAATCCATAGTTTTCTATCCTTCTGAAATTGCGCCCGCCAATATCCCGGCGGCTGTACGGTTGTCGCATTATCCGGTACGGAATCAGCCGGAACAATTTCAGGATAGTCGAAGATGAAATCCGAATCATATACGAATACTTGTATCATTTCCATTGCTCCAACCCTCCTAGTAAGGCACTGCCGCGTCTAATGACCAACTGGACACGGCGGACTGATTGTTTCCTGAAAAGCCGACAAACGCCAGTTTACCGTCAGTGTTGATATAAAATTTTGTGAAGCCTGTCGTTCCGTATGCTGTTGCCATGACCGCCTTTTTGTCTGACGGTGAATATGACGCGGGCAATTGTGCAAAGTCAACGCCGAGGTCACACGCCACGTCACCTTTTAGCATGAGGATGTTTCCCCAGCGGGTATACTGCGGTGTTCTTCCTGACGCCTTTGCTCCATTCAATAACGGAAGGTTATACCATGTGAGCGCCATAAAATCATTTTGTGTAAACAGCTGTCGCCAACCCCTGAATACATTGTCAGTGTGTATAACACCAATCCATGACGTATTATCATAGGAACGTGTCAGAACCAATTTCCGCAGACCGTTTGGCGCTGGTAGAATGTCGAGATAGTACCAAGAAGCGTCACCCGGTAACGGTAGTTGATTCCATCCTGTCCCATAATAAAAACCGGGTGGTGCGGTGAATATGCTGTCAGCTGAAGCCAACCGTTTCCGCATTCCTTCAGCATCCGTTAATGCATATTTCTGTGAGAAGTTTTGAACCCCGATAACATCCTGAAGCGATAGATTCGTTGTCTGTAAATCCTTTTGCAGCTGTGTCGCATCCGTAGCAGCTTGATTCCATTTCAAACGTTCAGAATCCGAGACGTGAGGTTTAGCATTTGCGATATGGTTCTTCAGGTTTGTTTCTGATGTCGTCACCCTGTCACTCATACCGTCCCACTTGGTACGGTCTTCAGACGATACGTGTTTGGTCGTGTCCTTTACATGAGCGTCCAAGAC
>NZ_JBHWIR010000401.1:0-2009 GCF_042731835.1 Kitasatospora sp. NPDC059817
GCGCGCCCCCGCGCGCCGCCCCCGGCGCGAGCCCCGCGCCCCCCTGGCGGGGTCGGCCGCCGCGTCGCGGGCCAGCCCGCGCCCGGGGGGGGCGACGGCCGGGCGGGGCGGGGCGGGGGCGCCCGGAAGGGAACCATCATGCCCACCGCGACCCTCCCGGACCTGATCGCCCGGCACGCCCAGGAGCGCCCCGACGCCCTCGCCGTGACCGACGGCTCCACCGTTCTGACGTACCGTCAACTCCTCGACTCCTCCGCCCGGCTGGCCGCGACCCTGGCCGCCCGGGGGATCGGCCCCGGCAGCGCCGTCGGCCTGCTCTGCGCCCGTTCCACCCGCCTGGTCGTCGCCCAGCTCGCGATCTGGCGGACCGGCGCCCACGTCGTCCCGCTCGACCCGGCCTACCCGCGCCAGCGCATCGCCGAGATGACCGGGGACGCCGGAGTCCGGCTCGTCCTCGGCGACAAGACGCTGCTCGCCGAGGCCGGACTCGCCGAGGAGCAGACCCTCGCGCTGACCTCGACGCTCGTCCTGGCCGAGCCCGCCGCCCCGGCCGGGCACGGCCCCGACGCCGCCGGTGCGGCCGCCCCCGACGCCGCCGAGCCGGCCGCGCCCGCCCTGCTCTTCTACACCTCGGGCTCCACCGGCCGGCCCAAGGGCGTCATCGTCCCGCACAGCGCCGTCGCCGACCTGGTCACCGCCCAGGACGCGTTCACGCTCGGCCCCCGCGACCGGGTCCTGTTCCACTCCACGATCAGCTTCGACGCCTCCACCTTCGAACTGTGGGCCCCGCTGGCCCACGGCGCCGCCGTCGCCGTCTCGCCCTCCGACCGGCCCACCGCCGAGGAGCTCGTCCGCGACATCGAGCGGTTCGGCGTCACCACCGTGTTCATCACCACCGCCCTGTTCCACCACCTGGCCGCCCGGCAGTCCCGGATCTTCGGCGTGCTGCGCACCCTGGCCGTCGGCGGCGAAGCCCTGTCGCCCGAGTACGCCGGGGCGGTGCTGCGCGCCTTCCCCTGGCTCGAACTCTTCAACGTCTACGGGCCGACCGAGGCCACCACCTTCACCACCCTGCACCGGATCACCCCGGCCGACTGCACCACCGGCCCGGTCCCGATCGGCCGGCCCTTCGGCGGCGCCCGCGCCCTCGTCCTCGACCAGGAGCTCGCCCCGGTGCCGCCCGGCACCGTCGGCGAACTGTGGATCGCCGGCGGCCGGCTCGCCCAGGGCTACCTGAACCGGCCGGAGCTGACCGCCGAGCGCTTCCGCGACCTGCCCGGCACCGGCCGCGCCTACCGCAGCGGCGACCTCGTCCGCCAACGCCCCGACGGCGCACTGGAGTTCCACGGCCGCACCGACGACCAGGTGAAGGTCCGCGGCTTCCGGATCGAACCCGGCGAGGTCGAGCACGCGCTGCTGCAGTTCCCCGAGGTCGCCGAGGCGGCCGTCGTGGTCCGCCGGCCCGGCCACACCGACGCCGCGCTCACCGCCTGCCTGGTCCTCGCCGACGGCAGCCGACCGGCCGTCGAAACCCTCCGCACCCGGCTCGCCGACCGGCTGCCCGCCCACCTGGTGCCCACCGCCTGGACCGTACTCGCCGCCCTGCCGCTGACCGGCACCGGCAAGATCGACCGCCGCGCCCTCGCCGCCACCGACGAGACGGCCCCCGACGGACCCGGCACCGCCGCCGCCCTCACCCCGATCCAGCAGGCCGTCGCCACCGCCTGGACCCGCGCCCTGGAACGCCCGATCACCGACCCGGCCGCCGACTTCCTCGCCGAGGGCGGCCACTCGCTGCTCGCCATGTGGGTCGTCGACGACCTCCGCGAGGACCTCGGCGTCGAACTCTCGCTCGCCGACTTCCTCGGCCACCCCACCGTCGCCGGCCAGGCCGACCTGCTCGAACGAGCCCTGCGCGCCGCGCACGACGACACCCCGCAAGGAGCCACCCGATGACCGCCGAGCACCCGGCCGTCGACCAGACCGCCGACCAGGCCGACCTGCTGCGC
>NZ_JBHWIR010000402.1:0-1999 GCF_042731835.1 Kitasatospora sp. NPDC059817
CAGCGCCACCCGGACCCTTTCAGCACTCAAACAAACCCGTTTGTTTGACGCCAACCGGCGAGGGAGCCCCCCGGAGATGCGGGGGGTTGGGGGGATTGAATGCTGGAATCCAACGGCCATCCGTTGGTGGGTTTGGGCAAAGCCCATAGTATAAAAATTTTTTACACTATAGTTTTTTGCTTGTCTGTTAAAAGAAAAGAACTTAGTGCTATGATAAAAATAAGTGCTTCTGGCTTGCCGGCTTTTGCGCTTAAAGAGAAAGGCGGACTGTAAAAACAGTCCGTCTTTTTTTATAGCTGTTTTAAGTGTTTAAAATGCCTTGTTTTACGGGTTTAAAAAGGGTTTATTTTTAAACACCAATCCCGTTCCTCCCGAACACTAATAGCATCAGAAAAACCGAGAGTCGTTCAACATTTAGGCAAGCTTCGCCTATAAGGGTCACGGCTTTTTACTTTGTTTCAACCCGTGACCCTTATAGGCTACGCAAGGAATAAAGACCACGAACGCACGATAGAAAGATGTGAGTGTGTGGGGAGGTTGTATGTGGGAGGAACGGGAGGTAGTGAGATAGTGAGATAGTGAAGTGTATAGGGTGAATATGTGATGGGAGTGATTAGGGAGAGAGGTCAATGTTAAGAGGGGAATGTGTGAGATGAGAGTTTTGGTGTGTAGGTAAGTAGATATTGTGTGTTTGGAAGTTTGTAGATGGTGAGGATGTGTCTGAGGGTGTTCAGATTCGTTTCTGAGGGGTTTTGGATTTAAAGTCGAATAAAAAGTCGTGATGATATTCAAAAGGCTGTAAAGGGCTGTAAATGGTTTTTTAAGGTGTTTGGATTTTGTGAAAAGAAATTTAGCAGTTTTTTGATTTTTGGATTGTAGAGGTCTCTTTTAGATATAACGAAAGGGCTATTTTTTTGCTCTTTTTTCATGGGTAAAAGCAGATTTATGAAAATTATCATGGTTTTCATAGAAAATTATAAAAATTTCGTTTTCGGCTTGCCGAAAATTTTTGATTCTGCGCCCGCAACTCCGATTTAATACCTTTTTCTGTGCTACCATTTACACAAAAAGTATTAAATTAGGGGAGGAGTTACTCGGAATGGAAGTTATTCCATCTGCGAATGTGGGGCTAAAGATAAATGAGTGGCACATGTACATAAATCGATTCGATGTTAGAAACGCTGAAAAGGTAAAAGCGGAAGTTGAACAGATGATTGATGTAATGGAAGAAAATCAAGATTTGCTTATATATTATCAGCTGATCGAGTTCAGACACCGTATGATGCTTGATTATTTGTTTCCAGCTGATCCCTCTAAAAAAATCAATAAAGGTGATTATTTAAAAAAGATTGAGGGGAAAGGTAAAAAACTGTCTGGAATGATGGAGTACTACACTTACTTTTTTAAAGGGATGTACGATTTTTCTGTTGGTGAGTACATAAGAGCCATTCAGTCATACAAAAAGGCTGAGAAGAAGCTTTCGAGGGTTTTGGATGAAATAGAGAAAGCTGAGTTTTATTTTAAAATGGCTGAGGTCTTTTACCATATGAAACAAACACATGTATCTATGTATTATGTGCAACAGGCATATGACATTTATAAAAAGCACGATACTTATAAAATTCATCGAATCAAGTGTCATTTTGTTATTGCCGGCAATTATGATGATTTGAGGACTCATGACAGAGCGCTTTCTCATATGAAAAAAGCTTTATTTTTGCTGGATAGTATGGAGGACCAATCTCCTTTAAAGGCAAAAGCTTTGTTGAATATGGGGAATAGTTATAACCAGATGGGAAGCCTTTTTTCGGCTGTACCTTATTATCACAAGGCTATAAAGGCAGCTAAAATAAGCGGAGCGAAGGAAATTACCCAGGCTTATTATGATTTAGCTCTGATTCATTTTAGGAACAATGAAAAGATTGAAGGACGCGGAGTATTTGGTAACGCAATGGAGGTAGCTGAAGAATTTAACGATAGTCTGTTTCAGGATTTATTT
>NZ_JBHWIR010000403.1:0-1980 GCF_042731835.1 Kitasatospora sp. NPDC059817
CGCGCGCGGGGGCGGGGGCGGGGGGGGGCGCCCCCCCACCCCCCGGGGGGGGCCCCCCCCCCGGGCGTCACCGCTCCCTGCCCCTCACCCCTCACGAGGATTGCCCGCCATGCGAACCCGACCCTTCGTCGCCGCCCTCGCCCTCGCCGGTGCGGCCGTGCTGCCCGCCGCCGTGCCGGTCGCCGCCCACGGCGACACCGTCCACCTGGACGTCTCCGGCCAGCGGAACGGCCGCGTCAGCACCGTCGCCACCTGGGAGAACGACCACGACCCGGTCACCGGGGAGTTCACCGGCACGCTGGCCGCGACGGCCACTGACGGTCGCACGGTCGGCCCCTGGCGCCTGGTCGCCGTCCCGGGCGAGCCGGGGACGTACACCACCCGGGAGATCCTCCCGGCCGGGCACTGGCGGGTGAGCGTCGACTGCGCGTTTCCCTCGCCGGGGCACGGCGAGGGTGAACTCGACGTCGAGGCCGCGGTGATCGGCGACCCTCCGCTGCCGGGGGCGACGGGCGCGACGACCGGCGCCTCGGCCCCGATACCCGCGCCCGCTCCCACGGCCACACCCACTCCCACACCCACCGCCCCGACCGCCCCGCCGGCCGCCGACAGCGCCGCCCGGGCCCGCTCCGCCGCCCGCGACACCCCCTCCGACACCACGCCCGACGCCGCCACCTGGGCCGCGATCGGCACCGCCGTCGCGGCTGTCGTGCTGGTCGCCACCGGCTTCTGGCTCCGCCGCCGGCCCCACCGCTGAGCCCACCGCTGAGCCCGCCGACGGAACCATCGAGCGCGAACCACCGTCCCAGAGGTCACCGGGCGCCACCGGGCGCCCGGCCGACCGCAAGGGAGCGTCCGCGCATGAAGAAGGTCCTGATCACCGGCGGCGCGGGATTCATCGGCAGTTCGGTGGTGTTCGCCCTCCTCGACCAGGGCATCACCCCGGTCATCCTGGACGACCTGTCCAAGGGCCGGGCCGAGTTCGTCGAGGGCAAGGTGTTCTACCAGGGCGACGTCGCCGATGTGGCCCTGCTCGACCGGATCTTCGCCGAGCACCCGGACATCGACGCCGCCGTGCACTGCGCGGCCAGGATCGTCGTCCCGGACTCGGTGGCCAGGCCGCTGTACTACTACCGGGAGAACGTCGGCAAGACCATCGAACTGCTCGACGCCCTCCAGCGCCACGGCTGCACCCGCGTCGTCTTCAGCAGCTCCGCCTCCATCTACGCGCCCACCCCGGACGCGCGGGTCGACGAGAGCAGCCCGGTCGAGGCCAACAGCCCCTACGCGCGCACCAAGCTGATGATGGAGCAGGTGCTCCAGGACTGGACCAGGGGGGAGGGCGCCGAGCGGCAGCGGGTCATCTCCCTGCGCTACTTCAACCCGATCGGCGCCGACCCGCGACTGCGCAGCGGGCTCCAGGACCTCAACCCCAGCCACGCCCTGGGCAAGCTGATCGAGGCGCACACCAACGGCACCCCGTTCACCGTCACCGGCGTCGACTGGGCGACCAGGGACGGCTCCGGCATCCGCGACTACGTCCACGTGCGGGACCTCGCCGAGGCGCACGTCGCGGCGCTGCTCCGCTTCGACGAGGTGATCGCCGAGGGCGCCGAGGACCGCTACCGGGTCATCAACGTCGGCACGGGCGACGGCACCACCGTGCGCGAGCTGATCGCCGCCTTCGAGCAGGCCGTCGGCGCGACGCTCGACGTCCGCGAGGCGGGCCCCCGGCCGGGCGACGTGATCGGCTGCTACGCGGCCGTCGACACCGCCCGTGAACTGCTCGGCTGGCAGCCGCGGCGGGGCATCGCCGAGGGCGTCGCCGACGCGCTGGCCTGGCGCGCGCAGTGGGCCGCCCGCCTCGACCCCAGCTGATGCCCAGCGCGGGGGGCCCCCGGCCGGGGGGTCCCCCCGCCAGGTGGGCCCGGCGCGCCGTGTGGCCCATTTAGGGGAGCCCGGCGGGGGTGGTCTGCGCCC
>NZ_JBHWIR010000404.1:0-1979 GCF_042731835.1 Kitasatospora sp. NPDC059817
GGCCACCACAGCTCACTTGCGGCGGCCGAAGATCCGCTTCGCGGCGTAGACGATGCCGACGATCAGCAGCACGAAGAACAGGATGATCAGGATGACCACGACGATCAGGAACTTGCCGAGCTTGGCGAAGAAGCCCGACTTCTTCTTCTCGTCCTTGGCCGCGAGGTGGGCGGCCGGCGCGGTCTGACCGCTCCGGGTGCTGACGGAGACGGCCGGGCCCGCCGCCGGGGCGGCCGGGCCGGTGCCGGTGACGGAAACGGTGGTGGCGGCGGCCGCGACGGGCCGGGGTGCGGCCGTCGCCGTCGCGCTCGACGCCGCGGCGGTGAGGCCGACGGCGGCCAGCAGTGCCACCAGGGCGCCGGCTATCGAACGTGCGATCCGGTGAGTCATCGTGCTCCTCGTACGGGTTCTGAGCAGCACAGAGGAGCCTGGCCGACCGGATCCGCTGGTCTGACCAGGTGGTTTTCTCATCTGCGCCTAGTATGCTCCACTGAGTTTCTACAGCGGTGTAAAAGTTTAGCGACGGGCCTGCCCGGATCGGCTCCGGCCCCGGCCACGCACGCCCGCCGGTCCGACGGGGGTTTCGTGGCAACTGTGGAGGATGACGACGTGTCTGGTCGCAGGGGTTCCCCCGGAGCCGGAAAATCGCCGCGCCGGGCAGCCGGCGGCTCGCCGGAGGGCCGCATACCCGACGGCGACATACCCGACGGCCGCACAGCCGAGGAGCGCACCGCGCAGGGCCGCCCGGCGGACGGCGGCCAGGCCGGTCGGCCGGATCAGGCAGGCCGGGCCGGTCAGGCCAGCCGTACGAGCCGGGCGAAGCCCAAGGCCAAGCGCAGCACCAAGGAGAAGGTGCTCTGGGCGACGGCCGGCTGCACCGCCCTCCTGGTCCTCGGCGGCTGCGCCGTCTACTACCGCCTGAACAGCAACCTCACCACCTTCGACGGCGACGCCCTCAGCAAGGACCGCCCGGCCGCCGCGGCGCCGGACGCCCAGGGCCGCAGCCCGGTCAACGTCCTGCTGATCGGCTCGGACAGCCGCGGCAACGGCAACAGCGACCTCGGCGGCGGCGGGGACGGCGGCGCCCGCTCGGACACCGCGATCCTGCTGCACGTCTACGCCGACCACAAGCACGCCGTCGGCATCTCCATCCCCCGCGACTCCCTGGTCACCATCCCGGCGTGCAAGCTCCCGAACGGCAAATGGACCAAGGAGCAGACCAATGTGATGTTCAACAGCGCCTTCTCGGTGGGCGACACCGACCAGGGCAACCCGGCCTGCACCCAGAACGCCGTCGAGAAGCTCACCAACCTGCGGGTCGACCACACCATCGTGGTGGACTTCAACGGCTTCGCCTCGATGACCAAGGCGGTCGGCGGCGTCGAGGTCTGTCTGCCGAACGACATCCACGAGGGCGATCTCAACCCGAACCTGGGCAAGAAGGGCAAGCTGGTCTTCCCCAAAGGCAAACAGAAGGTGGAGGGCCAGTCCGCGCTCGACTTCGTCCGGGTGCGGCACGGCATCGGCGACGGCTCCGACATCGGCCGCACCAAGCGTCAGCAGGCCTTCCTCTCCTCGCTCATCAAGGAGGTCAAGTCCCGCGGCATGGACCCGACCACCCTGCTGCCGCTCGCCGACGCCGCGACCAAGTCGCTCACCGTCGACCCCGACCTCGGCTCGGCGGCCAAGCTGCTCTCCTTCGCCATGTCGCTCAAGGACGTCAACCTGCACGACGTCAAGTTCGTGACGGCGCCGTGGCGCTACGAGGGCCCGCGGGTCGCCCTGCTCCACCCCGACTCGGACCAGCTCTGGGCCGCGCTCAAGGCCGACCGCACCCTGGACGGCCAGGACGCGAGCGCCACCGCCGCGGACTCCGCCGCGCCGGGCACCCCCGCCGCCGAGGCCACCCCCAGCCCCACCGCCACCACCCCCGTCCCGGACGCCAAGAGCGGCGAGGCCAAGCCCGCCGACGTGAAGGT
>NZ_JBHWIR010000405.1:0-1974 GCF_042731835.1 Kitasatospora sp. NPDC059817
GTCGGTGCTGTTTTCGGGGCCCTCGCGCCCCCCGGGCCCGGGCGGGGGGGGGGGGGGCGCGCCCGGGGCGGCCCGCGGCCGCGCCGCCGGTGCGTCACGCGGTGGCCGTCAGCGCAGCTCAGCGCACCCGCAGCGCAGCTCGGCGCGCCCTCAGCGCGCCGTCTGCGGGACGCGCTGCCCCGGGACGGCCGGCCTGGCGGCCTTGCGGCCCGCGGCCGGGGCGGCGCCCAGGGCGGTGCCCCGGGTCTCCTCGGCCCACAGCACGCACACCAGCAGGCCGACCACGGTGGTGCCGGCCGCGATGAGCATGGTCGGGCCGGTGCCCAGCCCGGACAGCGACAGCGGCAGCAGGTAGGTGCCGACGGCCGCGCCGATCCGGCTCACCGAGGTCGCCACGCCCACCGCCGTCGCCCGGATCTCGGTGGGGAAGAGCTCGTTGGGGTAGGTCCAGTCGAGGACGTTGGGCCCGCCGCACAGGAAGGCGTACGCGCACAGCGCCGTCAGGGCGATGGCCGCCGGGGCGGTGGGCCACACGCCCAGCAGGGCCAGCGGGACGGCCATCAGGGCGAACGACCAGATGATGACGGGGCGTCGGCCGCGGGTGTCGATCAGGCGCAGCGCCGGGAAGCAGCCGAGCAGGAAGACGAGGCTGATCAGTCCGGTGCCCAGGGTCTCCATCACGGTCCCGCCGGGCATGCCGAAGGAGGAGAGGATCTGCGGGCCGAAGGTGAGCATCGCGAACAGCGGGCCGACCTGGCAGAGGAAGAACAGGCCGCAGAACAGGGTGCGGCGCCGGTAGGGCGGGGTCATCAGCAGGCGCAGCCCGCCGGGGCGGCCGCGCGCGGCCGGGTCGGGCATCAGCTCGCGGCCGTCCACCCGTACGCCGAGGTGCTTCTCGACCACGCGCACCGCGTCGCCGACCCGCCCGTGGGCGGCCAGCCAGCGAGGGGACTCCGGCGTACCGCGACGGATCACCAGGAACACCACGCACAGCACCGTGGAACTCGCGAGCATCCACCGCCAACTGCCGGGCCCGGCCAGCTCCAGGAACGCGTAGCCCACCACGTAGGCGAGCACGGAGCCGGCGTACCAGGCGATGATCTGCTGACCGAGCAGCCGCCCGCGCTGCTTGGCGGGCAGCCACTCGGCGAGCAGGGACGTGGCGATGGGGTAGTCGGCGGCCACGGCCATGCCGAGCACGAAGCGCAGCACGGCGATCGCCCACACCGTGTCGACCCAGAAGGAGAGCACCGAGCAGGCGACCATCACGAGCAGGTCGGCGGTGTACATCACCTCCCGGCCGATCCGGTCGGTCAGCACGCCGAAGAGCGCGCCGCCGACGAACATGCCCACCAGCGCGGCGGCGCCGATCAGGCTGACCTCCGCGGTGGACAGGCCGAGCTCGGGTCGCATCCCGATCAGGGCGACGCCGACGATGCTCAGGATGTAGCCGTCGAGCAGCGGCCCACCGGAACAGGCGAGGGCCAGTCTCCGGTGGAAGGCGGTATACGGGGCGTTGTCGATGGTCTGGGACATGTGCTGGGGGTCCTCCGGAGCGTACGGCGGCGGATGGCCCGCTCACCGTGCGCCGGGTAGACGGCAAGGAAAGACGCCGTCCGGCGGACGGCGCCATCACCCGCTCACACCGGGCGACCGTCCACGGTTGCCCGGGTACGAGGGGGCCGCCACCGGGCCGAAGGTCGGCCGGAGTCGCGACCAAGGTCCCGAAGCGGACAGGACCTCGGACCGTGTCGCGACCCCGCCCGCCCAGTCCTGCCGGGCCCTGCCGCCGCCCGGACGCCCGCCCGCCCGCCGGGCGTGACCCTTCTCACCCGGAGGCCCCCGAGGGCCCCGATCGTGTGACCGGCGCCACATCCGGGCGGGGGGGGGGCGGGGGGCCCCGCCCCCCCCCCCCCCCCCCCCCCCCCCCCCCCGCCGCGCCCCGCCCCCCCCCGGCGCGCCGGCCCCCCCCCC
>NZ_JBHWIR010000406.1:0-1952 GCF_042731835.1 Kitasatospora sp. NPDC059817
TTTTTTTTATTTCCCGAAGGGTTATTTGTCAGAATGACAAACCGATTTCGA
Organism: Kitasatospora sp. NPDC059817; assembly: GCF_042731835.1. Taxonomy (NCBI): domain Bacteria; kingdom Bacillati; phylum Actinomycetota; class Actinomycetes; order Kitasatosporales; family Streptomycetaceae; genus Kitasatospora; species Kitasatospora sp. NPDC059817. Next base: position 52 of record NZ_JBHWIR010000406.1, read on the forward strand.
GCCGGCGAGAACCCATTGTCACACCACGATTTAGGGGGTGTGTATAAATGGGCACTCTCTGTGAAATTTGAAGCTTTGAAATTCCGAATGGCGCACTTATACACTCTGTCGAGTGAGTGCTAAAATGCTGAAGCATTTCCGTCAAGCGTGTGGAGGAATCTTGTAGAGAGATATAGCATAGATACCCGTATCTCTAGAGATATTTTGGTATATCCCTGCTATATCTATGGGGTATCTATGCTATATCTTTGGCTTCAAAAACGGCACCTGTTCTAAGAGCATAGAAACTCAACAGGCACAGCCTGTTTGACACCCTTTTTTTTAGGGTGGCACCGAGTTTCCTTATGCTCTTTTTCTCTGAAGCTAAACCTGTTTTATATGTCGTAGTCTTTTTATTGGGAGTGACCCCTTGCTGTACAATTTCCGGAGGTGCCGATAAGGGACGAATTTTCCCTTGTCGGTTGCCTTTGGGGATTGTAAGGGGTGGAGGCTCGGAATCAAAAGGAAACGAAATATCATTCCGAGTGTGCTTCTTTTTTCTGTTCTTGAATTCTATTATTTCCAATGTTAGAATTATGTTAACAACTTGTTAGGAGTGTGTTTGGATGGAAGAGAAAAAACAAATTGGACCTCGAATTACTGTTGAAACATTTAAAAAGCTAGAGTTATTAGCCGAACATTTTACAAAACACAATGAATTTGGAAGAGTTTCAAAAGATGCTGTAATTGAGTTTGCTATTAAGGAATTGTATAGGGACTATTTGGGAAAAGGACGCTAATTTTTGTTGAAAAACTGACTTCGGATTTGGGGTTCTTTATTATTAACTTGATTTTAATTAAACATTACAGGAAAAATTGAGGGGAAATGGATGGATAAACGCAATGGTGACGCGGTTTTCATAGCTCCAAATGATGTTGTAAAAGTGACCACTATGAATCACGTCATTGAAGTTCAGCATATGGAGAAGATGAACCGGAAAAATAATATCAAAAAATTGGACAAGGATAGGTTTGTAGACCTCTCTACTGGGGAGATCCGGGAGTTCGAGCATTCGGAAAATCGGCAGGAAAATTATAATTCTTTGAGACAAACCTTTAAGAAGCTGCGTTATTTGATAAATAACAATTTTATAGGACGGCCAAATGAATTACATATAACTTTGACATACAAGAAAAATATGACGGACACGAAAAAACTTTATAGTGATTTTCAAAATTTTATCGACAGGTTGCGTTATAAATACAAGAAAGAAAGTTCGATAGATTATTTATCGGTGGTAGAGCCACAAGGACGTGGAGCCTGGCATTGTCATGTTTTAATGCGCTTTAATGATTTGGATAAGATTTATATTAAAAATGCTGAATTAAGGAGTCTATGGGGTTTAGGATTTGTAACAATCAAGTCATTAAAGGATATAGACAACATAGGAGCCTATTTGAGCGCTTATTTGACTGATATAGACCTAGAAGATGTCCAAGACAGGGAAACAGCCTTAAAAGTGGCTTCAGAGGGCTGTGAGGTGCAAACAAAGATCGTAGAAGGTCGGGAAAAGAAATTTTTAAAAGGCGGACGGCTGCACATGTATCCTTCCGGAATGAATATGTATCGAAAATCAAAAGGGATTGTTAAGCCGGAACGGGAAGAAATGAAGTTCGGAGACATAAAAAAAGTAGTGGGTTCGGCAAAACCACACTACGAGAAAAGTTATCATGTCGAAAATGACAATTTTGAAAACACAATTTCGTTTCTCCAGTATAACACAAAACGTGATTTTTGAAGCAAAACGGTTCCTCTTTATGGAGCCGTTTTTTTTATTTCCCGAAGGGTTATTTGTCAGAATGACAAACCGATTTCGAGCCGGCGAGAACCCATTGTCACACCACGATTTAGGGGGTGTGTA
>NZ_JBHWIR010000407.1:0-1911 GCF_042731835.1 Kitasatospora sp. NPDC059817
CTGTGTGTGAGGGGGGGGTGTTTTTTGTTTAACAGCGCCGGCCCCCGCCCCCCCCCGGGCGCGGGGGTCGGGTCCGGCGCGGGCCGGCGCGCTGCGGCGCGTACGGCCGTGCGGAGCCCGGAGCCGGCGGCCAGGGCCGCGTCCACCACCACCGCCGCGACCAGGGCGGCGAGCTCCGCCGCCCGTTCGGGCAGCGGCAGCCGGTGCAGGGCGGTGGGCAGCGGCGAGAGCCGGCCGAGCAGCCGGTCGCGTTCCTCGGGGCGCACGCTCAGCCACACCACCAACCGGTGTGCCTCCTCGCGCTCCTGCGGGCTGAGCCCGTCGCCGCCCCGCCGACCGCCGCCGACGGTGCGGGCGGCACGGTCCACTTCGGCCAGGACGTCCGGGAGTTGGGCGAGGGCGAGCAGTCGGGAGCAGTGTTCGCCGGAGCACTCGGGGTGGAAGCAGTCGTAGCGGGCGGCGACGGCCGGGGCCCCGACCCGGACCAGTGCGTCGATGAACGCGGCGCCGTCCGGTTCGGTGGCGATGCGTTCCAGCCCGGGGGTGTCGATCGGGCGGTCGAGGTAGTAGGGGGTGGTGGAGGGGGCGAAGGCGGCGCCGAAGGCGAGCACCGCGAGGGCGGCCACGGCGTCGCGGCGGGAGCCGGGAGCCCGGGCGACGTCGGTCAGGTGGTGCAGGTCGAAGACGTTGTCCTGGACGTCGTCGCGCAACCAGTCGCGCAGCCGCTCCGCTCCCCCGGCGGAGAGCCAGCGGGCCGCGTCGCCGGAGCGCCGGAGCAGGACCTCGGCGAGCTTGGCCGGGTCGGTGAAGGGGGAGCCGAAGAAGGTGATCGGCCGGTGGGTGCGGCCGGTGTCGGCCCGGGTCTGTCGCCGGACCACCGCGGGGCTGCCGCCGGCCAGCCAGCTGCGGACCTGCGGGGCGGTCCAGCGGTCCTCCGGGTTCTTGGTGAACAGCCCTTGGAGGAGCAGCAGTTGGCGGGGGTCGGCGAGGGCCGAGAGGTCGACCTCGTCCCCCAGGACCAGTTCCAGTTGCAGCACCTCGTCGCTGATCAGCAGGCCGTCCGCGCCGAGGAAGCGGGGGCGGCCGGTGAACAGCTCGTACAGGACGTTGCCGAGCGCCCACCAGGGCCCGGCCTCGTGGTTGCGGCCGGCCAGGAGCTCGGGGGCCATGTACGGGATGGTGACGATCGTCTCGGGCGTGAAGCGGCGGCTGGCGGTGAGCCGGGCGACGCCGCCGAAGTCGGCTATCACGAACTCCCCGGGCTCGCGGCCGGGGCGGACCAGGACGTTGGCCGGCTTGAAGTCCAGCGGGTTGCGCTCGATCCGCCGTTGCCAGAAGTCGAGCAGGGCGACGAGCTCGTAGACGATCCGCTCGGCCTCCCGCCGGTCGGTGTGCCGGCCGCGCTTGCGCAGTTCGGCGAAGTGGTCGGCGAGGGTGACCGGCAGGTACTCCATGGCCACCCAGTCGAGTTCGGCGCCGTGGTGGCCGACCCGGCCGAAGGCGACGATGTGCGGGACGTGGCGGCGGTAGTCGTCGTTGCGCAGGTAGCCGAGCAGGTCGGCGTCCATGGCGTGGCCGGCGGTCGTCACCTTCACCGCGGCCTCGCCGCCGCCGTCGGTGCGCCGGACGTGCCAGACGGTGCCCTCGGTTCCGGAGCCGGCCACTCCGAGCGGGGCGAAGCGGCCGCGCAGGGCGTCGGGGAAGGCGCCCGCGAACCGTCCGCCGGTGGGCCCCGCACTCTCCGACACCCCACCCCCCGGTATCCCACCCTCCGGTATCCCGCCCTTCGACACCCCGCCCACGGGGCCCTCGCCGCTCCGACTGGGCCCGGGGGGCCCGGGGTGGGGGGACCCCCGGGGGGGGGGGGGCGCCGCGGCGGCCCCCCCCGCGGGGGCTGTGGGGGGGGCCGCG
>NZ_JBHWIR010000408.1:0-1856 GCF_042731835.1 Kitasatospora sp. NPDC059817
TCACACCCACACAGCGCCACACCGAGACACCTTGTGGTTTGGGGGGAGGGTATTTGTGTATAAGACACCGCGGCCCCGGCCGTTTGGCGTTGACGACGGCTTCGGGGCAGCCGACGCCTTCGAGACAGACGACGGCTTCGGGAAAAGAGAAGAGCCGCGTACGGTCGCCCTCACCGACGTCCGTACGCGGCGTCTCCGCCTGCCGGGGCGCTCTGCGCACCACACACGCCCGTCCGCGTGTCATCGCGGCCGCGGCCTCCCCGGCGGCACTGTTCCCCGTCCCCAGGGGACCAGTGCCCGTTTCTGTGGCCGACCCCATCGGGGCCGGCGTGATCTCAGCGGCCGATCAGATCGGCGACGGCCTGGGCCTGGTTCGCCATCTGATCCCAACCGCCGAACAGCAGCACCAGCAGCACCGCGCACGGCAGGGCCATGGCCAGCGCCACGGCCGGGTGCCTGGTGGGCTGCTCGGCCGACCGGGACTGGACGACGGCCGACCGACGGCGGGGGTTTCCCGTGAGCTGCGGTGCCATGCCCTTACTCCTGTGGTCCGGTCGAGTTGGCGCGGTGAACGGCTTACCTCGGGGGACGAGCTCCCCGTCCACCGCTGAACACAACGCTATTGCTCAGGGGGCCGTCCGGGCGTCATGCCGTCGTACTGTTCCTCGGGCATCCCGGAGGATGACGCTCAGACTTCAGGCGTACTACCGCAGGGGGAGGGAGCCTTGGCCGCGACCCCGGGGGAACCCTGAGGGGCAACCCCGAGAAACGCTTCGGCACCCCTATGACCTGCGGGTCAGCGCACGATCCGACAATCACACGGCTGCTTGAGGTGTTGCGTATCAGCACACCGCAGGGGGCAGTCCGTAAGCTGTGCCAGACAGGAACTGACGATGCCCCAACCGACGGGGCCTCACCCACAGGCTGACGGGGAACGGAACATGGCGATGATGCGGCTGAGGCGTGAGGACCCCCGCATCGTCGGGCCGTACCGCCTGCACCGGCGACTGGGCGCCGGCGGCATGGGCGTGGTCTACCTCGGCTCAGACCGCCGCGGACAGCGCGTCGCCCTCAAGCTGATCCGCGCCGAACTCGCCGAGGACCAGGAGTTCCGCACCCGCTTCGCCCGCGAGATCGCCGCCGCCTCCCGCATCCGGGGCGGCTGCACCGCCCGCGTCGTCGGCTCCGACATCGAGGCCGACCGCCCCTGGCTCGCCACCGCGTACGTGCCCGGGCCCTCCCTCTACAAGCAGGTCGGCGACGAAGGGCCGCTGAGCTGGCCCGAGGCCGCCCGGATCGGCGCCGCACTCGCCGACGGGCTGGTCAAGGTGCACGAAGCCGGGGTCGTCCACCGCGACCTCAAGCCCTCCAACATCCTGCTCTCGCCGCGGGGCCCGCGCATCATCGACTTCGGCATCGCCTGGTCGCGCGGCGCCAGCACCCTCACCCACGTCGGCACCGCCGTCGGCTCCCCCGGCTTCCTCGCGCCCGAACAGGTCCGCGGCGCCGCCGTCACCCCCGCCACCGACGTGTTCGCGTTCGGGGCCACCCTCGCCTACGCGCTCACCGGGGACACCCCGTTCGGATCCGGGGCGTCCTCCGAAGTCATGCTCTACCGGGTCGTCCACGAGGAACCCGACCTGTCCGCCGTACCGACGCCGCTGGCACCGCTCATCCGTGCCTGCCTCGCCAAGGAACCCGCCGAGCGGCCCGGCGCGGCCGCACTGCACGAGCGCCTCAGCGAGCTCGCGGCGCGCGGGGCGGCAGCCGGAACCGCCACCCGGACCGCGCGGCCCGGCCACGGGCGGGTCGCGGCACCCGCCCCGGCGGGTCCGGCGGCCCAGCCCGCCCCCGAC
>NZ_JBHWIR010000409.1:0-462 GCF_042731835.1 Kitasatospora sp. NPDC059817
GGCGCCCGGCCGGCGCGCGGCCCCCCCCCCGCACGGAACGAGCCCGGCGACGGCGCCGGTGCTCCCTCCCGCGGCTGCCAGCGGTCCCGGTCGGCAAGGGGGCCGCCGGGATGCGCGGCGGCAGGCCCGCGACCGGCCGCCGAGGAGAACCCGGCCACCGCCGAACTGCTCACCACCGTCCGGGGCGGCCTGGCGCCGGTCGTAGGCGGCGCGGTTGTCCGGGTTGTCGAGCGCCTCGGTGAGGTAGTGCCGGCCGGGGCGGCCGTAGCGCCACCACACCGGCCCGAGCGGCCCGTGCTCGGCCAGCAACTCCAGCTGAACCTGGCCACCGCCCGGACGGCCCATCTACGGACGTACTCACCGGCCGCTGACCTGCGCCAACAGCCGGAACTCACCGGCCGGCGCCCGGAACTCACCAACGCCCCGGGCGAAACCCCCCAGCGCAGGTCAGCGGCCTACGCC
>NZ_JBHWIR010000409.1:472-1844 GCF_042731835.1 Kitasatospora sp. NPDC059817
GCGCCCCCCCCAGACGCCGGGGTGAGACGGGGTTATGAGCCGTGCCGCTTCTCCTCGGCGGCCGCGACTTCGGCGGCGGCCCGCTCGCGCTCGGCATCGGTGCCGTCCTGTACGACGCGCGGAGCTCGGAATTCGGGATGCCGGCAGCGCCTGAGATGGCGGAGGCCGGCACCCCGGCTGTGAGGTCTCGGGGCGCCGGCCGCATCAGTGTGCGCTCTCCAGGCGTACGGACGTGTCGGTTGAGGTGGTTCGGCTTGTCCGCCAGCGGCCGATCCCCGTCCCGCCCGATGGGCAGGCGGACGATCCGGCCGCCCGGTCCGGAGAGCGCGGCGCGCCGATGCTCAGCCGCCGTTGCGCGAGCACATGGCGAGGACGAAGAATGCGACGATCACGATGGCGATCCAGCCGAGGCACCCCAGCCCGTCCGGGTTGCCGGGTGCGATCTGCGAGGCGCCGCCCGGCTCGAGGTGCGGGTGCCGCCTGGTGTAGTGATCGAGCAGGTCCTGCTCCGTCGTGGCCTCGGTGGTCCATTCGGTCTTGAATCCGCACTCACCACAGTGTCCGCGGAACTTGGCCATCGTTTTTTCCCCTTACTCCTTGCGTCTCACGTCGCGGCGGGCGTTTTTCTGTGGTCGTCGCCGACCTTGATCCGCCGTGCGGCTTCCCTCCGGGAAGTCCACCACAGATGTGGTACCCCGTCCGTGGTGATATAGTCAAGTCGCGTCCAGGAAAGGAAAATTGACGGTGAATCATGATCGACGGGACCTGCTGCGTGATACAGCCATCGATGTGCTGGCCGAGGCGGGCGGGCGCGGGCTGACACACCGGGCCGTCGACACGGCCGCCGGGGTGCCGTCGGGCACCACCAAGAACTACTTCCCCACGCGGGACGCCCTGCTGGGCGCGGTCGCCGAACGGTGCGCCGAGCAGTACCGCATGGTCGCCGAACACATCGCGGCCTCCGGCCCAGGGCCCAGCGACCGCGAGGGCCTGGTGGCCATGCTCGCAGGCCTGCTGGAGAACGTCGCCGGACCGGGCCGCCCCAGAATGCTCGCCTACCTCGAACTCCAGACCGAGGCCACCCGCCGCACCTGGCTGTCAGCGATCCTGGACCCGATCTCCGCCGCCGACTTCACCGCCTTCGAACACGCCCAGCGCGCAGCCGGCCTGCCCGTCACCCCGCAACGATCCGCCGCCGTCACCCTCGCCCTGCACGGCGCCATCCCACACCTGCTCGGCGCCGGCCCCGACACCCTGGCCGCCGCCGGCCTCGACAACCTGGACCGCTTCGTCCGCGGCCGGCGCGGCCCGGGGGCGCCGGTGCGCCCCCCGCAGGCCCCCCGGGGCCCCCCCGCCCCCCGGTTCCCCGGCG
>NZ_JBHWIR010000410.1:0-1838 GCF_042731835.1 Kitasatospora sp. NPDC059817
GCGCCGCCCCGCGGGCGGCGCGGGCCGCGCGCCCCCGGGCCCCCGGCGCCGGGGGGCGCGGCCCCCTCGGCATTCGTGCGTCTCAGTCCCGGGCCGGACCGGGCCGGAGCGGCGGGAACGGGATCCCGGCGAGCGTCGGGAGCAGTTCCGCTTCCTCGTAGTCGAGGTGCGCCTCCAGCTCGGCCGACATCCGGTCCAACTCGGCCCGGAGCCGGTCCGGTTCGGTGACCTCGATCCCGGCCAGCAGTGCCACCAGCTCCTCCTTGATCCGCCCGATCACCAGGTGCTGTTCGCCCAGCTGTTCCAGCACCCCGGCCAGCTCCGGGTGGTTGCGTGCGAGCGCGGGGAAGATCGCGGCGTCCTCGCCGCTGTGGTGGTGCGTCAGCCCCTCGCAGAAGGCGAGGCAGTGCTGGCGCAGTTGGAGCCCGAGGCCGGCCGGGCGGCCCGCGACGTGCGAGTGCGCCTCCTCCCGGACGTGGCGCAGCTGCGCACGCAGCCAGGTGTGCGCCTCCAACAGCTTGTCGGCGAGGCTGCGCACCTCGCGCGCGGGTGTCTCGGGCCGTTCCAGGACGACCACCGGCAGTTCCCGGTCGGTGTTCGCCTGGTAGTCGCCGTACCCGGGCGCCTGCCGGACGACGGCCGCGAACAGCCGCTCCCGGCGGGCGCCTTCGGCGGGTACGGCGATCACGTCGAACGCCTCGGATCCGAGTTCGACCCGGACCACCGGTCGGGCGAGCAGGTTGCGGTACCACTGCGGATGGTCCGGCGCCCCGGCGGCGGAGGCGACGACCAGGAGCAGTCCCTCGGCCCGGACGTACCCGAGCGGCACGGTGTGCGGCTTGCCCGACCTGGCCCCGGCGGTGGTGAGCAGCAGCAGGTCGCCGCCCTCGAACGGGCCGCCGACCCGCCCGCCGTTGGCCCGGAACTCCTCGATGACGCTCTGGTTGAACTGGTTGACATGGTTCGTGGACATGGACATAGGTGTGAGTGAAGTCTCCTGCAGGGGTTGGGAGTCACGGCCACACGCGGTGCACGGGCGCGCACGCGGACACCACGGTGACCGCCTACGTCAGATCAGGGCAGCGGAGAAAGTACTCATCGCGCATCGTCCCTCGGATAAAGGTGCTCGCTCGGCTGCCGGCCGGCCCACTACTCTGTGGCCGGCGCCGCGCTGCACGCCCCCATTAGAGCCACGCGCGGACGCCCTGTCAACGAGCAAGATCGCCGCCGAAAGATCCCCGACGCGGGATCGCCGACGCGGATTCGCCGACGCGGATTCGCCGACGCGGGATCGCCGATGAAGGGAAGTGAACGCCGTCGTGGAGCGCATCGTCGACCTCGACCACGCCGCCGAGCGGATCGCCGCCCGGGCCGTACGCTGGCGGGCCGCCGGTCTGACGGTCGGCGCGCTCACCTGGCGCGACGCCCTGGCCCCGTGGCCGCAGCCGCTGGAGACGGACCGCGCCCGCGTCACGGACCCGGACTCCGTCGGCGTCCAGGTCGTGGACCCGCTGTCCGGTGGCGAACTGCACGTGGTGCTGTTCCGTGGCGGCTGGGCCGACGTCGAGTACCTCGCCGCCGGCTGGGAGGAGCAGGACGACGCCGAGGGCGGCGTGATCCCGGCCAACGATTTCACCGGCGCCGCCGACTTCGACGAGCGCCTGCGTGGTTGGATGGCGCACGTCTTCGGCTGAGCCCGGCCGCCGGTGGACGGGAGCCCCGCGAGTGGGTGCCCCCGTGGGGGGGGGGGGGGGGGGGGTGCCCCCCCCCCCCCCCCCCACCCACCCGCAGGAGACCCACCCGCCCCCGACGGACGGAGGCGAGAAAAAACAAAAAAC
>NZ_JBHWIR010000411.1:0-1823 GCF_042731835.1 Kitasatospora sp. NPDC059817
CCGACGCCTGGTCGTCGTTCGTCGCCGCCGCCCGGGCCGGCGATTTCGGCGCGGTCTGCCGCGCACGAATCTCGCGGGCCCCACTACCCCCGGGGGGTTGTGGGGCCCGCGCATCACTGCCGATGACACCCGCTCCAGACAGGGCCACGCCCCGGAGAAGCCGGACGGGGCCGTCCGGTCACGGTCAGCCGATGGTGGCCGACCACCGGCCCCGGGACAGGTGGATCACGCCGTCCGGGGTGACGACGGCGCGGCAGCCGTAGAGCGGCAGGCCGCCTTCCACTTCCCGCCAGTTCCGGATGGATTCGAGTTCCGACCACAGGCGGCGGGGGCCGCTCTGGTGGACGGTCGGCGGCTCGAACTTCGTTGCCTCTGCGCGCGCCCATGACCCGTCCGGATGGGCGAGACAGGCTGTACGACCCTCGGGCGTCTCCTCGAAGTCGACTTCGATGCCCGGGATGTTGATCGTGAGCATCGACCAGACTTCCCAGTTGTTGCGGATGTCGGTGACCGGGTAACGGAAGAGCTTGACGTTCTCCCCGTCGGCTTCGCGGGCGGTCTTGAACAGCTCGTCCAAGCCGGGCGGGTAGGCGGAGCCGTGGCGCGTGGTCATGAAGCCCGCCCAGTCGCGCTCGATCACGCCGGTCGCTCCGCCGTCCGGGGTCTTCCAGGCCGTCAGGATCAGCGCCGTGTCCGCGATGGTGGTGACGAGCCGTCCGCCGCGCCGAAGCGCCTGGAGCCACGGGACCGGGACTGGGCGGGCGGACACGGTGGCCACGATCCGGTCGTAGTCGCCCGGGAGGGCGTCGGTGGCGTCCTGAGTGACGAAGTGAGGGCTCAGCCCCATGCCTGCGAGGCGGTCCCGCGCGGCGTCGACCAGGTACCCGTCGATGTCCACGCTCGTCACGCGATCCGAACCGAGCCGCGTGGCGGCAATGGCGGTCAACCCGCCTGCGCCGGTGCCGATGTCCAGCAGGTCGTGCTCGGCGGCGATCCGGCCGTGCCGCAGCATCTTGACCACGAGCGGCGTGAGCGTGGCCGACGACGTGGGCAGCCCGGTCGGGCGGTCATCCGGCTTCGCGTGGTCCGCGTGCAACCCGCCCACGCTGGTGACCAGAGACTCGTTCCCGTAGGCCCGTTGGAGCCAGAAATCCGGGTTCGCTTCCCCTACCTGAAGCTGCCAAGTGCCGCCCTCGGCAGGCTCCCACCACCTGGGAACCAGTTCGTGCCGGGGAACGCCGGCCACCGGATTCCGCCATCGGGAGTCCGGATCGGTCGCCCGAGCGGCCAGATCGGCGGACCGTCCTTCCCATGGGATGTGTGTCATGCCTCGGGACCCTTTCAGTGAATTCGTGCGGAGCCCCGGCCGTTCACGGCCGGGAGGAATCGCGTCCAGCCCGCAACCCCCGGTGGCCGGTTCGGACTTCCTGGAACGGGAATGCAGGAAGGTCGAGGCATGGAGCCGTGACTACGATCGGCTTCAGGTGGAGTCGCTTCCCAAGGTGGCTTCACTTGCCGTGATCCGCGCTGCTCGGAAGGAGCATGAATGACCGGCCCCACCCTTGACCTGGCCAGCGCCGAGTGGCGCAAGTCCAGCTACAGCAACAACGGGGGCAACTGCATCGAGGTGGCTCCCGGCTTCCCGGGTCTACTGCCCGTCCGTGACTCCAAGGACCCCGGGGGCCCTGCCCTCGTCTTCCCCACCGACGCCTGGTCATCGTTCGTCGCCGCCGTCCAGGCCGGCGAGTTCGGCGAGGTCTAACACACGCACGCTGTCCGAGCCCCACTGCCCACGATGGGCAGTGGGGCTCGCGCGTCAGAAG
>NZ_JBHWIR010000412.1:0-1800 GCF_042731835.1 Kitasatospora sp. NPDC059817
CTTGTCGGCGGCCGCGTCCCTTGTTCCACCTCGCCCGGGGGGACGAGCGGGGGGTTGGGCGGCTGGGGCAGGAGGCCGCCGTGTTCGGTCAGCGCCTCGTGGGCAGCTTCGGCGAACAGCCGGACGGCGGGCCCGCCGCTCCCGGTCGGCCAGGCCGTGGAGGTGCGCCAGGCCAGCGGGGTGCCGGTCAGCGGACGCCAGACTGTACCCGGTGGCGGCGCGGTGCGTGGCACCAGGGCGACGGCGCTGCCGGTGAGCACGAGTGCGCCCGCGACGTCCGGGCCGGGCGGGTCGACGACGGCCTCGGGCGTGCAGCCGTGCCGGGCCAGGGTGGTGAGCATCTCGTCGTAGAGCGCGGGGGCGGTGGCGCGGGGGAAGAACACCAGGCGCCGGCCGGTCAGTTCGGCCACCGCCAGCTCCGGGCGGTCGGCGTCCGGGCTCCCGGCGGCGAGCAGGATGCCGAGCGGCTGGTGCAGGACCGGCCCGAACGCCAGCCCGGCGGCCGGGCACGGGTGGCGGACGACGGCGACGTCCACCGTGTGCTGGGCGAGTTCGCGCGCCATGACCGCGACCGGCAGTTCCCGCAGTTCGAGCCGGGTGCCGGGGGAGGCGCTCTCGAAGCCGGTGAGCAGCGCGGCCAGGACGGCCGGCCCCAGCTCGGGCGGCACGGCCGCGCGCAGGGTGCCCGCCCGGCCGGTGCGCAGGTCGGCGGCGGTGGCGAGGAGGCGGGCGGTGCTCTCCAGCACCTCCTTCGCCTCCGCGAGCAGCAGCAGGCCCGCCGGGGTGAGCTCGACTCCGCGCGGGCCGCGGTCGAACAGGGTCACGCCGAGCTCGCGCTCCAGACGCTTGATCCGCTGGGAGAGCGAGGGCTGGGCGATCCGCAGGCGCTCGGCGGCGCGGCCGAAGTGCCGGTCCTCGGCGACAGCGCGGAAGTGGCGTAGGTGCCCCAACAGGTCCATGGCCAGCAATCATAGGCATTCTTTTATCGATCTCTTCACCATAGTCGTCTTGGACTGATGGCCCGACGGCCTGTTTAGCTGAGGGTGACGACACGAACCACCTGGGAGACCACCGATGACGACTGCCCTCCGCCGCCCCCGTACCGTGCTGCCCGCCGTGGCCCTGCTCGCGGCCACCCTGCTGAGCGGGTGCGGCTCTGCGGGACTCAGTAGCCATGCGGGTGCCGGCACGCCCGCCGCGGCATCCAGCGCGATGCCTGCGGCAGATACGACGAGCGCTTCCTTCAAGGGACTTGAGCAGCAGTTCGGCGCCCGCCTCGGCGTGTACGCGGTGGACACCGGCAGCGGCCGGGAGATCTCCTACCGGTCCGACGAGCGGTTCGCGTTCGCGTCCACGATCAAGTCGCTCGCCGCCGGCGCCCTCCTGCGCAAGGCCTCCGACGAGGAGCTGGACAAGGTGGTCGCGTACCGCCAGGAGGACGTGCTGTCGTGGGCGCCGATCACCTCGCAGCACGTCGCCACCGGCATGAAGGTGCGTGATCTGGCCGCCGCCGCGATCCAGTACAGCGACAACACCGCCGCCAACCTCGTCATGGCCGAGCTCGGGGGCCCGGCGGCCGTCCAGCAGTCGCTGCGCGACCTCGGGGACCAGACCACCAGCGTCGACCGCAACGAGCCCACCCTCAACGAGGCGACCCCGGGCGACACCCGCGACACCAGCACCCCCAGCGCCTTCGCCGCCGACCTGCGCCGCTACGCCCTCGGCGACGTCCTCGCGGAGGACCGGCGCCGACTGCTGACCGACTGGCTCGTCGGCAACACCACCGGCGCCCCCTACATC
>NZ_JBHWIR010000413.1:0-1076 GCF_042731835.1 Kitasatospora sp. NPDC059817
GGGGGGGGGGGGGGGGGGGGGGGGCCGGGCCGCCGCCCCCCCCCCCCCCCCCCCCCCCGGGGGGGGGGGCCCCCCCGGGCGGGGGTGACCACTCCCGGGTCCTCGTCGTATTCGGGTGATCCACCGCCGACCGGCCCCAGAACACTGGGACGCGCGCGCACCGGTCGGCGGTGGTGGCGCGCCTACGGCTACTCAGAGCCTGACGCGGCAGCTCCGTACGGCCCACCCCCTCTCTCCTCATCCAGCCCGGCACGCGTCACCGCCAGCGCGCGTGTAGGGACCGAGAGGGGGCGGGCCGGTGGCCGCCGCGCGCCCGGCGGGGGGTGGAGTGGGATGCCGGGCGCGGGGTGGCCGGTGCCGTCTGGCCGCTGCGGGTGGCCGGTCGGCGCCGTCTCCGCCGGTGGGGAGACGGTGGGGAGGATGGTCTACGGGGCGTAGCCGCCGACGCGCAGGATGCGGCGGGCGTGGCGTAGGGCGGTGGCGAGGCTCGCGGGCTGGGTGAGGGCTTGGCCGCCGTCGGGCTCGACCAGCCAGCGGCGCCCGGTGGAGGGGCGCTTGCCCGGCGGCGGGCACTTGATCACGACCCTCCGCTCCCCGCGCTCGCCGCAGTCGAGAAGCTGGCTGTCGCGCATGTCCCAGGTGGTGGTGGGGGTGCAGGCGACGAAGAACTCGACGCAGCGCTGGGTGTCGTTGAGGATGACGGGGCCGACCGGGCCGACGATGTCGACCACACCCTGGAGCTGGCCAAGGGCGGCGTTGCCGAGGCGGCGGTCGTGGATACGGATGATGCCGAACCGGACGCCGACTCTGACCTCGGCGACATCACCTCGGGTCCAGAGGGTGGTGGTCACCTCGGGACGGGAGTTGCAGCTGGCGAGCCAGCGGGCGCCGAGGACGTACGGGGGCGGGATGCGCCGGAAGGGCCTGGGTACAGGGGGTCGTGCTGCGGCAGTGATCATGATCTCTTCCTCCCGTTCCGTCGTCTCGTCTTGCTGGGTGGGTGGGGGGCCCCGGGGGGCCCCCCCCCCCCCCCCCCCCCCGCGCCCCCCCCCGGGGGGGGGGGGTGGTTGTGGTCG
>NZ_JBHWIR010000413.1:1086-1796 GCF_042731835.1 Kitasatospora sp. NPDC059817
GCTTTTTGCTTTCCTCTCGACTCGCTTTGTGCTCGTGGGGGGGTGTGGTGTGGCGCGCCCCCCCCCCCACCACCCCCAAAAAAAAAAACCGAACCCGGCATCTCACCCCCGTGAGGGGGCGATGAGTTGATCACCCGGGCGGTGCCCGCCGGCCTCACTCGTCACCACAATGGCGAGGCCGGCGGGGATCTGGTCCGGGGGAGCCGCACCATCAGGCGACTCCCCCGGTTTGGCACCCCTGGCTCGGCGCAGGCGGGGCTGGCTTTCCACCTGCGCGTGTCGGCTCTTCGGGGTGCGTCCTGGGGCCCGCCCCCGGCAGCGCCGTCGGGGGCGGGTGCTTCGGCGGGTGCCCCCGCCCTGTCTCCCGACCGCATGTTTACCCAGGGCCGGAGGACGGGGGATCCCTTCGCCCACCCCCGCAGAGCCGCTGCGGGGGTGGGAGTTTGGGGGGGTGGGGCGCCCCCGCCCGCTCTCCAGCGCGTCCCGAAGGGAGACGGCTGGCACCGGGGCGCCCCGTCCCAACCCGGCATCCAGGCAACAGGGTTGGGAGTTGCGGGGCACTCCTGCCCCGGCCCGAGCGGGGGAACAGGCCCGGGACAGGAGTGCCCGTTGTCGCGCGGGGGCGCGCCCCCCGCCCCCCCCCGCCGCCGGCGCGGGGTGGGGGGGGGCGCCACTCCCCCCGCGCGCGCGCGAGCCCCCGCCCCCCCCCC
>NZ_JBHWIR010000414.1:0-1761 GCF_042731835.1 Kitasatospora sp. NPDC059817
GCCGACGAGATCTTCGAACGCCTCGCCGGCTACCTCAACCGCTTGCCGAGCCCCAAGTCCTAGTTATGCAGTGCTTCTGAGACTCAGGACACTAGAGCCGGACGGGTCCTGGCCGCCACCGGCCGTGTGGTCACCTCTTCGCCGGCCCGCCCCCGCTGCCCAGGTGCGCCGCCAGCCCCCGCCGCCCCCGGCGCATCATCACCGCGTGGTTGGCCCGGAACAGCGGGTGCAGGGGCAGCGCGAGGCGGCGCAGCAGGGGTTTGCCGGGGCGGGTGTCCTCCTCGAAGAGCACGCGGCTGCCCGGCCCGTCCGAGGTGACGGTGAACCGTGACCACCCGGTGAGATCGCCCCGCATGGCCGCCTCCAGCACTCCGGCGGCCGGGTCGCGCCGTCGGGTCTCCAGGCGGATCACCAGCCGGTACGGCAGCAGCGCGCGCACCACGAGGTCCCCGGACTCCTCGCCGGTCTGCCGGACTTCGAGGACCTCGGGCCACCACAGCGGGTAACTCCGTACGTCCTCCAGTGCCGCGTACACGTCGGGCGCCGGCGCCGCGAGTCGCCACGTGCCCCGGAAACGGTAGTGGTTGGGGTCCACGGGCCCCACCCTAGGGCGCCCTGGTCCGGAGCCGGCCCGTTTCGGTCGGGTTCCCTCGCCGACACCCGGGCCCTACGGTGGCCCGGCTGTCGACGCGACCGGTGCCGGTGAGACGGGAGGCGAACGCTCCGTAAACGTCGCATGCCAGGAGGGAGGTGTTCCGCTTGCGGCCGTTCGGGGTGCAGGGGAGGATCTTGTGTGCTTGTAGTCTCGTCTGTCACAGCAGTTGTCGCGAGGCGCTGCATCCCCGGAAAACGGAGTGAAGGAGTCACAGGCATGCGGCGACCGAGCTGGGTACCGGAGGGCACGGACCTGGACAAACCGAACGCCGCGCGGGTCTACGACTACTACCTGGGGGGCTCGCACAACTTCGAGGTCGACCGGGAGATGGCGCGCAAGGCGATGGCCCTGTGGCCGGAGCTGCCGCAGATCATGCGCTCCAACCGGGCCTTCCTGCGGCGGGCCGTGTCCTTCCTGGCCGAGCGCGGCGTCACCCGCTTCCTGGACATCGGCTCCGGCATCCCGACCTTCGGCGCGGTGCACGAGATCGCCCGCGCGATCCGCCCCGAGGCGACGGTCCTCTACGTGGACCGGGACCCGGTCGCCGTCGCGCACAGCCGCCTGCTGCTGGAGGACGACCCCGGCAGCGAGGTCGTCCAGGCCGACCTGCGCGACATCCACGACCTGCTGGCCCGCCCCGAGGTGGCCGCCCTGCTGGCGCAGGGCGAGCCGGTGGCCGTCCTGCTGGTCGCCGTCGCGCACTTCGTCACCGACGACGAGGACCCGTGGAAGCTGATCGGCACGCTCCGTGACGCGCTCCCGCCCGGCAGCGCGCTGGTCCTCTCGCACGCCTCCCTGGAGGGCCGACCGGACCAGGCGGAGGAGCACCAGGAGCTCTACCGCAGGACGCCGACCCCGCTGACCATGCGCACCCACGAGCAGATCAGCGGGATGTTCGCCGGCTTCGAGCTGGTCGAACCGGGCGTGGTCTACCTGCCGCAGTGGCGCCCGGACCAGCCGGAGACGGTCGGCGAGCACCCCGAGCGGATGACCGGGGTGGCGGGCGTGGGGTTCCGCCCTTGAGCGGACGGATCGGGCGAGTGACAACTGTCGCCATGCGCACCGACGATAGCGGCGCGGGCTCGACCGTCAGGGGTTTTACGGGA
>NZ_JBHWIR010000415.1:0-1758 GCF_042731835.1 Kitasatospora sp. NPDC059817
AAAATATCGTGAAGCTTCAGACAGGGACGATCTACCGTAAACTCATGTTTTACTTTACGGATGAGTCAGGCAACCCGCTGAAGGACAGCGACTTTGCGGGCAACTTGGAATTGGTATTTAACCAAGCCGACATCCCTTACAGCATTAAGCCGTCAGCACTTGCAGCCCGAAATCATTCGGACTTGGGTTATGTCTTACCGGATGGGGTTTATGTGTTTGACTTCTCTAACCAAGGCTTGCCAAACCTCGGCGGCTCTCGTGACTATATTGACACCGAACGTCTTACAGAGTTTTGGATTCGCTTCAATACTCAAAAAGGCGGGCGCGTGAAAATCGTTGCTGAAAAGCTTTCACGCTTGCATTAATACACGCGGGAGGGCTTTTCCCTCCTTTTCTTATTTGACTACTACGAAGGAGGATTTATATGAACGCACCATCACAAATGGGTCTAGGTGAAATGTTCTACCATGCCGCAGACTTATATCCAAACATGGGGTTTATGAGTACCCGAACGTCTACAGTTCCCGAAGCTGAAGATCAAATGTCTCTTGTCGATGATGAGGACACAGCAAAAGAGCATGACGTAAAGCAAGACCCTATTACATCAAAACAAATCTTGCTGGGGTTCGGCATTGTGTTCCTTGTCGTATTCCTATTCTCGGCAAGGGTGTAGGGGGTGTGACTTGTGGAGCAAATCTATTCAATCCTATTAAATAACGGAGCCATGGGCGTAATGCTCGCGTGGTTCATGTTCAAACAATCAAAGGATAACGAACAGACACGGGAAATTCTAACCGATCTGAAAATGGTTATTTCAAAAATCGGGGGTGCGTCAAGCAATGACTAAAATTCTTGTTCTCACCGTTATTATCATCGTGTTTTGGTTCTTCTTTATCCGCCGCAAAAAGAAGGGATAACACATGGAAAAAGGTCTTTTGTTTTTCACGCTGGCGCTCACAGCCATATGGATTATTCTTGATGACTTTTATGGCGGCAAACACCTGTCAAAGATGGCACAGAAAATGACGCCTGACATTTCTACACCGATGGACGTTGTAAAAGATGGTTGGGAATCTACAAAAGAAACCGTCGACGAAGCCGGAAAGACAGCGAAAAAGGCAGTTGAAAAATCGACAGGAAAAGACACGTATAAAAAGTATAAAAAGATGAATCCGGAGCAGAAAAAGAAAGTCAAAAAAGCAGCTAAAGACACTTTCATAGATGGGTTTTGGAACGGTCTTAAACGCGGTTTTGGCTTGAAGTAAAGGGGTGATTCTATGCAAGAGTTTACAAAGTCTATGCGGTTTATTATCACCTTTCTCTTTTTCGTTATCCTGCTGGGTATGTTCACAAATGAAAAAATAACGTACACGTTCTTGGTACTTGTTCTCGCAAGTATGGCAGTCCTGAACGTTGACAAGGTAAAACAAATCATGGGAGGTCTTGTGGATGGTTAACAAGTTTTTTGACGTGATTGCGGGTATCGGGATTCTCATTGGTATTTATCTGTTCCTGAAAAATGCCAAGTCTACGACTTCCATTATCAGCACAATCGCGAGCAATTCAATTTCAGGCATCAAAGTATTACAAGGGAGGTAAGGCGGCATGATGGAAGGCTATCACCTTCAAAACCGGGTTCATGCGCTTCAGGAGCTTTCACGTCCAGTGGAGCTACCTGACGCGCAGCTAGGTATTGGAGACGCGGAATTATTTCGCCCAACACAGTCCACAATCATTTACACCCTGTGTCAGACAGAA
>NZ_JBHWIR010000416.1:0-1751 GCF_042731835.1 Kitasatospora sp. NPDC059817
GTGGTCAACCTCGCACTCCAGGCCGTCGCCGGCACCGCCGTCCCGCTCGGCGTGATACCCGCCGGCACCGGCAACGACCACGCCCGTGCCTACGGCCTCCCGCTCGCCACCCCCGAAGCCGCCGCCGACGTCGTCGCCGCCGGACGCACCAGGACCGTCGACCTCGGCCTGGTCACCGCCGCCGACGGCACCACCCGCTGGTACGGCTCCGTCCTCGCCACCGGCTTCGACTCGCTGGTCAGCGACCGTGCCAACCGCCTGCGCTGGCCCCGCGGCCGGATGCGCTACAACCTGGCCATCCTCGCCGAGTTCGCCAACCTGCGCCCGCTGCCCTTCCGCATCACCCTCGCCGACGGCACCGTCATCGAACGCGACCTCACCCTGGCCGCCGTCGGCAACACCCGCAGCTACGGCGGCGGCATGCTCATCTGCCCCGACGCCCTCCCGGACGACGGCCTCCTCGACCTCACCCTCGTCGCCGCCATGCCCCGGCTGCGCATCGCCCGCTTCTTCCCCACCCTCTTCAAGGGCACCCACACCACCCACCCCGAAGTCACCACCCACCGCACCGCATCCCTGCGGATCGACTCCCCCGCCATCACCGCCTACGCCGACGGCGAGTTCATCGCGGCCCTCCCCGTCGACGTGAGCGCCGCCCCCGGGGCCCTTCACCTCCTGGTGCCGTGACCCACCCGTCTCCCCGTCGGAGCCGCGAGCCTCACCCGGTCAGGCGGCGGCGCCAGAGGAGCGGGCGGATCTCTATCGCTTGGGAGGGGTCGGCGTTCCAGATGACGGGCAGGCCGGCCTCGGTGAGCGCGGCGGCCACCTCGTGGCCGATGGCGGTGGTGGTCAGCGGGGAGGCGTCGAAACCGCCGTAGCGGAGGGCGAGGCCGTGGCCGGCGGCGGCGGAGTCGGTGGACTGGGTATGGAAGTAGACGTAGCCGCGGGCGTCCGGCGCCCCGGCGTCGGCGATCTCGGCGTCGCCGCAGGAACCGCAGCAGCTGAAGTGCTCCCGGGCGGTGATGCCGGCCTCCTCCAGGGCGGCGAAGGCCCGGGTGAGGCGTTCCGGGTCGGTCTCGCCGATCCAGCCGGTCTGCTCGCCGACGCGCTCCAGCCAGAGCCGGTCGGCCAGTTGCTCGGCCTGGTCGCGGGAGGGCGGGCGGTGGTCGCCGGAGACCAGGTGGTCCTCGGCGAGTTCGGCGAGCTCGGCGCGGGTGGTGTAGCCGCCGGCCAGGGTGAGGCGCAGCCGGTCGTGCAACTGCCGCAGGTCGTCGGCGGGCAGGTCGAGCGGCGGGGCAGGCTCGGGCTGCGGGCCCAGGTCGAGCGGCTGCCAGTCCAGGCCGTCGCCCCAGCCCGGCTCGTGCCGCGCCCAGCCCGTCATCGCGGCGATGACCGCCTCGGGACCGTCGGTGCGAACCTCGAAGTGCCGGGCGGCGGAGCCGTCGCGGTGTTCGAGCGTGTACTCGCCGCCTTCGGCGTGCCACACCTGGATGAAGACGTCCGGCAGGTCCGGTATCCGCTGGGCGACCAGGAAGCGGTCGCCCTTCGCGCCGATCCGCCGCACCAGCCGCGCCAACTCGGCCGCCTCCACCCGGAGGTGGCGCGTCCCGTCGTTCTCCTGCACCCCGATCGCCAGCATGTGGATCACCCAACCACACGCCACTGACACTGATAGTTCTAACCGGGTCCCTGGTGGTCGTGGCTCTGCCACTGACTGACGCCCTGCTGGGCTGTCCTCCGGTTGTTCTGTC
>NZ_JBHWIR010000417.1:0-1740 GCF_042731835.1 Kitasatospora sp. NPDC059817
TTGGGTGGGGTGTGTTTGTTTTCTCAGCCACAGCGCCTCGCGACCGCGCAGCGGCCCGGCCTGGACACCCCGCCCGGAGCCCCGGTACGCCCAACGGGTGTCCGACCGAGGAGGGAACCCCGCCCCCACAACCCCAACCACCACCCACGCCGCACCCGCACACCCACCCCCCGCCCCCTCCGAGAGAAGGACCCGCCGGAGGCAAGAAGGGCCGGAGCGGGGACGGGTGTTGGTCACCAGAGGGTGGCCTGGACGGCCTGCTGCTGGCTGGTGCGGGCGGACGTGGGTACTGGCGGGGCCGGGGTGGGGGTGGGGGTGGCCACCGGCCGGGGCATCTCGACCGCGGGGCAGTACCCGCCTTCGCCCTCCCACCGGTCCGTCGCCTCGCGTTCGGCGCGGGCCTGCTGCTCGGCGAGGGTGACCGGGTGCCGGTACAACTTTCGGGCGCTGGGGTCGAGGTCGGGCAGACGACGGGCGGCGGCCTTCTGGTCGTCGCGGCGGCGGTGGCGGCGTCGGGCCCAGACGAGCCGGGCCTCGTAGGCGGCCTGGTCGGTGGGGTGGAGTGCGGCCTGGTGCAGCCGGGCGAGTTCGAGAGCGACCCGGCCCATGAGGCTGGGGGCGAGCACGCGGGCGCCGTTGGTGGTGCGTGCGGTGGTGACCAGGAAGCGGGCAGCGTACAGGGCCTGGGTGCGTTCCTGGCTGACCCGTCGTCCGCCGGTCCAGTCGCCGTGCTGCGCGGCGATCCGGGCTCGGCGGTCTCGCCAGTACAGGCGGCCGGTCGCGGCGGCCTCCATCACCCGCAGGTGGCCGGTGGTCCAGCCGAGGGCAGCGACGTGGTGTTCGGCGAGGTACCGGTTCGAGGCGGCTCGCTCGCGGTTCTCGCGGTCCATGCCGGTGGCGGCCCGCTGTTCGGCTTCGTGCTGGGCTTCTTCCCGGCGGCGGGCGCTCTCGCGTTCCGCCTGCTCGGTGGGGGTGAGAACCCGGTCAAGTTCGGCGCGCAGGCTGGCGGCGGTGGTCTCGACTCCGGCGGCGGCCTGGGCGCGAACGGCGTGGTCGACGGCCTTGCGGGCGCAGTAGACGAGCGCGCTGGCGGGCATCGCGGGGTCGTCGGCGTACTGCTCGGCGCGGTCGGCGTGCCGGGCGGCCTCGCTCGCTTCGCGGTGGGCCTCGTGCATGGCGGCTTCCAGGCGCACGGTGCTGCCGGAGCGGCTGCGGCAGACGGCAGCCATGGCGTCATCGGCGGCGATGATGGCGAGGAGGGCGGCTTCTCCGGCGACTTGGAGGCAGGTCTGCGGCGACGGGTCTCCGAACGGGGCGGCCGGGCGGCCGGCGCACACGGGCATGGGTGGTCCTCGGGGGTCTCGGTGGTGCGGTCGGGGACGGGCGACGGCCCCGTGGTCGAGGTGCCGCCGTGGGCGCGCGGAGCGCGACCGAGAGTGCTGTCGTGCCCGCAGGGCACGTCCGTTGGCCCGGCGTCCGGACGGGGCGGGAGGGCCGTCTGCGGCCCGGACGTCCCGGCCGGCTGCGAGCCGGGCCAGGCTGAGCCGTCCCCGCAGGGACGCCCTTTCGGTCGGGGCCTCCGGACGGGCCGGCCGCCGATGGGCCTGCCCGGTCGGCGGTGGGCGAGCGGTGGGGCGGGGGGGGGCTGTGCGGGAGGCCCCGCCACCCCGGGGGCGGGGGGGGGGCGGGGGGGCGGGGGGGGGGCGCGTGCGGCGCGGGCGGGCTCGGGGGGGGGCGCGC
>NZ_JBHWIR010000418.1:0-1724 GCF_042731835.1 Kitasatospora sp. NPDC059817
TATGGGCGGCCCCCCCCCCCCCCGCCCCCCCCCCCCCCGCGGGCCCCCCCCCCCCGCGCCGCCCCGCCACCCGGTCCGGGCGGCGCCCGACGTCGCGAGGAGACACCAGAGCATGACGGTCTACCAGCCCCCCGGCACGCCCGGCAGCATCGTCGCCTACCGCTCCCGGTACGAGCACTGGATCGGCGGCGGCTGGACCCCGCCGGTGCGCGGCGAGTACTTCGGCGACCCGACCCCGGTCACCGGCGAGGTGTTCACCGAAGTCGCCCGCGGCACCGCCGAGGACATCGAGGCCGCGCTGGACGCGGCCCACGCCGCCGCCCCCGGCTGGGGCCGCACCCCGCCCGCCGAGCGGGCCCAGGCGCTGCTGCGGATCGCCGACCGGATGGAGGCGAACCTGGAGCGGCTGGCCGTCGCGGAGAGCTGGGAGAACGGCAAGCCGGTGCGCGAGACGCTGGCCGCCGACCTCCCGCTCGCGGTCGACCACCTGCGCTACTTCGCGGGCGCGCTGCGCGCCCAGGAGGGCGGCCTGTCCCAGCTGGACGAGGACACCGTGGCGTACCACTTCCACGAGCCGCTGGGCGTGGTCGGCCAGATCATCCCGTGGAACTTCCCGATCCTGATGGCGATCTGGAAGCTCGCACCGGCGCTCGCGGCCGGCAACGCGGTGGTGCTCAAGCCCGCCGAGCAGACCCCGGCCTCGGTGCTGCTGTGGGCCGAGCTGACCGCCGACCTGCTGCCGCCCGGCGTGGTCAACATCGTCACCGGCTTCGGCGAGGAGGCCGGCGCCCCGCTGGCCTCCAGCAACCGCATCCGCAAGATCGCCTTCACCGGCGAGACCACCACCGGCCGGCTCATCGCCCGCTACGCCAGCGACAACCTGATCCCGGTCTCGCTGGAACTCGGCGGCAAGAGCCCCAACCTGTTCTTCGCGGACGTCGCCGACGCCTCGGACGCCTTCTACGACAAGGCGGTCGAGGGCTTCGCGATGTTCGCCCTCAACCAGGGCGAGGTGTGCACCTGCCCCAGCCGGGCGCTGATCCAGTCCTCGGTCTACGAGCGGCTGCTCGCCGACGGCCTGGAGCGGGTGCGCGCGATGCGCCAGGGCGACCCGCTGGACACCGAGACCCAGGTCGGCGCCCAGGCCAGCGCCGAACAGCTGAAGAAGATCCTCTCCTACTTCGAGATCGGCCAGGCCGAGGGCGCCAAGCTGCTGGCCGGCGGCGAGCGGGCCGACCTCGGCGGCGCCCTGGCCGGCGGGTACTACGTGACGCCGACGGTGTTCGAGGGCGTCAACAGCATGCGGGTCTTCCAGGAGGAGATCTTCGGCCCGGTCGTCTCGGTCACCCGCTTCGAGGACTTCGCCGAGGCGATCACCCTCGCCAACGACACCCAGTACGGGCTCGGCGCGGGCGTCTGGACCCGCAACCTCAACACCGCCCACCGCGCCGGGCGCGCCATCCAGGCCGGCCGGGTGTGGACCAACTGCTTCCACGCCTACCCCGCCCACGCGGCCTTCGGCGGCTACAAGAACTCCGGCATCGGCCGGGAGAACCACAAGGCGCTGCTGGAGCACTACCAGCAGACCAAGAACCTGCTGGTCAGCTACTCCCCGGACGCGGTGGGCCTCTTCTAGCCGGGCCGCGGCCCGCACGAAACACGGAACGCGGAACCAGGAACCACATAAACACGGAGCGGGAGGCCGGTCCCGGCCTCCCGCTCCG
>NZ_JBHWIR010000419.1:0-1714 GCF_042731835.1 Kitasatospora sp. NPDC059817
AGGGAGTCCATGCGGAGTATCGGCGACCGACGACAACGCGGCGAGGTGCGTGCTCCGGCGTCGCGCGCCCGGCGTGATCCGAAAGAGAGCCCCTAGGGCGTGCCCTGTCGATCAGAGCGGCCTGTCAGGAGGTGAGGACGGAGATCCCGTCTCCGAACAGTTTCAGCCCGAGCACGAAGAACAGGGCCGCCATCACGGCGACGTTGTGCTGAGCTGCCCAGTCCTTCCAGTTACCGAGCGTGGTCTGGGCTCGCTCTCCCCCGAGCACGAAGACTCCCAGTGGGGCCAACAGGCCGAGGGTGGCGATCACGACGAAGGTCGCCAGTGAGGCGATCTGCTGCCCCACCGGCAGTCCGGCCGAGCCGATCGCGGCGCCCGCGGCGAGGGTCAGCGGGGCGTTCTTGGCGTTGAGCGCGGACAGGGCCAGTCCGAGTGCGAGGACCTTGACCGGCGTGAGGCGGTCGATCGCGCTCATCCACTTCGGCAGCTGGGCCTGCGACGGATCCTTCGGGCGCCGGTGCCATTTCCGGGCGCCGAAGAGGACGAGGAGCAGGCCCAGGACGAGCTTGAGGACTCCCACCCAGGTGGCCGGGTGATGGTGGGCAGAGGCGCCTGCGGGGGAAGCGATCGCCAGCATCACCGCGCCCAGCGCCGAGAGTCCCAGGATCCAGCCGACGGTGAAGAGGACTCCGTTGAGGCGTCCCCGAGGCGTGGCGAGGATGAGGATGATGGCGATGATCGGGAGTGGGCTGATCGCGACGCCGGCGGCGAGACCCAGGATGTCACCGAGAACTTTGCCCATGATTGCCTCCAGAGGGGAGTCAGAGCGCGTGACGACGACGAACCCGGCAGGCCCATGTTCCATGATCCCGCGCTCCGACGAAGCTGTCCTCATGAGCTTCTCGGAGCTCTGAGCGCCTTGGCCTGCTCGTCGCCCAGTGGTGCCCCCACCGTGCTCGGGTCAGGATGAAGAGGTGAGGGCGATGGCGCCTCATGTTCGGGCGGTTGGCGTCCCTCGCACCGACCACGGCAGGAGGACGTCACGATGACCGCGATGACAGGCGCTACCCAATCGGCTCACCCCGAGCGCCCGGGCAGGTCGGATGGGGTCTGCAGTGAGTTCACCGTCTTCACCAAGATCAAGCCGGGCCATGCGGATGCGCTGCGTGAGGATCTCGCGACGCTCGCCGACGCGGCGCATGACGAGAGCGCCCATGCGGCGGTGCGCCAGATCGGCACCCTGCATGACGCACGGCACGTGATCTTCGACGACGACACCCGGTTCATGTTCGCCAGTGTTTTCGACGGCTCCTGGGACACCTACATCGACGACTTCGCCAAGACGGTGGTCGGGTCCCGTTTCGACAAGGTCTTCTCGCACAGCGAAGGGTTCCCCGGCGTCGCCGATCCGGGGGTGAAGGACTGGTTCGTCGCCCACCAGGAGCCGGCGGGGGTCTTCGTCAGCGCCTATCCCGACCTCACCGTCCAGCAGATCTACAAGGACCACCGCGTGGACGACGCGTTCCAGGAGGTGCTGGACACCCCCCAGTTCCGGGCGGCGCTGGACAACCCGGCCAACGCGGAGTTGGTGGCCACGCCGGCCTTCCAGAAGCTGTTGGAGGAAGCGTCGGCCTAGGGGCTCTCTTTCGGATCACGTCGGATCAGCGCGCGGCGTCGGAGTGCGTGCATCGCAAGGCGGAGGAGGGAGTCCATG
>NZ_JBHWIR010000420.1:0-1694 GCF_042731835.1 Kitasatospora sp. NPDC059817
AAGTCGACGCTGACGTTGTCGAGGGCCACGACGCGGGTCTCCCCGTCCCCGTAGACCTTGTTGAGGCCGGTGGCGCGGGCGGCCGCCAGGCCGGTCCGGACGGCGGTTGCGGTCGACGTGGTCACGGGGGTGCTCCTTGGTGGTCGCGGGCTGCGGGAGACGCGCTGGGCGCCTGGACGGCCGGGCCGCCAGGGGCGCCCGGCCGTACCTCCATGCTCCGCCGCGTGATCATGAGTTCTCGTCGCTCCGCCGGACGGTTGGCCTGACCACCGCTGGGCGTACGGCCAGGTGACGCCCTCCTCCTGGGGTATGACGCCGACCCTGAGCGCCGGGCGGTGGCCGGAACTCATGCACTTCGTGGCCGAATTGCGGACTGTTCGTCAGATCGCAAGGAAACATGACAACTTCCCTGGCTGGGAACATGCGAAAGGGTGAGCCGGGCGACTAGGCTCTGGGGTGGCCCGCACCGGGGGTGGAGCGCTTCTTCTCCGGCCGATGGAGGGGTCCGTCCTCAGGACGCCCGGATGGTGGAACGCAGACACGGGCAGCTTAAAACTGCTTGGCCGCGAGGCCGTGCCGGTTCGAGTCCGGCTCCGGGCACCGCTCGACTCGCGGGGGCGCCGACGGCGTCCCCGCCGGGAGTCGATCAGTGATCCTCCTCGCGGCGTATCCCGATATTTTTGCCAAGCCATTACCCTGGTGGCTGGGCGGTGCAGTGCCGCCACGGAGGGAATGTGCAATGAGAAGCAGCAACCCGGTCTTCTCGCGGGAGGGGTCCTTCACCCGCGAGCCCGGCTACGCGGGGTTCGGTACCACCACGCAGGCCGGGGGCCAGTACGGCAACAACCCCTACGCGGGGACCCCTTACGCCCAGCAGCCTCAGGCGCAGGGCCCGCTGACCGACGAGCAGCTGTACGAGATGTACAACGGGCCGTCGGCCGGCCCCGCCGCCACCGGGCGGATGACGCTCGACGACGTGGTCGCGCGCACGGCCATGACGCTGCTGACCCTGGTCGCCGGCGGTGCGGTGGCCTGGTTCGCGCTGCCGTTCGAGAACTACGGCTACGCCGCCGGCGCCTCGATCGTCGCCTTCGTCGTCTACCTGGTCATCGCCTTCAAGCGCAGTGTCAGCCCGCCGCTGATCCTGACCTACGCGGCGCTCCAGGGCTTCGCGCTCGGTGCCGTCTCACACGTCTTCAACACCATGCTGAACGGCATCGTGCTCCAGGCGGTGCTGGGTACGGCGGCGGTCTTCGCGGCGATGCTGTTCGCCTACAAGAGCGGCAGGATCCGGGTCACCGCGCGCTACCAGCGGATCGGCATCGCGATCGCCATCGGCTTCGTGCTGCTGATGCTGGTCAACATGGTCGCGATGGCGTTCGGCGCCGACATGGGCCTGCGCTCGGGCCCGCTGGGCATCGTGGTCGGCCTGGTCGGCATCGCCCTGGGCGCGTTCTTCCTGTCGCTGGACTTCGCGGCGGTCGAGGAGGCCATCGCCCAGGGCGCGCCGCAGCGCGAGTCCTGGCGGGCCGCCTTCGGGCTGACCCTGTCGCTGGTCTGGATCTACATGGAGATGCTGCGCCTGATCGCGATCCTGCGCGGCGACGACTAATCGCGGTCCCGCCGTACCCACTGCCGCCGGGCCCCCGGAGCGGTAGACCAGCCGGGCGGGGCGGACGAGGTGAGGCCCAGGG
>NZ_JBHWIR010000421.1:0-1682 GCF_042731835.1 Kitasatospora sp. NPDC059817
CGTTAGCCGTGAGCGGCGCACCTGTAGTCGTCTCGACACCCTGCTTACCCCAATAAATGACACCCGAGTTAGGCGGGTAGATCGTCAACTCTCGGCGGTTTGTCAGTTTGCTAGAACCTGACTTTGCCATTACAGGCGTGACGCCTACACTCACCCCACCAACCCTAAAGTCATTCATTCCGGCTTCCCGAGTTGGTACAGGTTGTGTCGCCGGGATAGAAGACCCGCCGAGTGTGACAGGCTTATCTATCTCAACACTCCCAATATGCTTGTCGCCTGCCGCAAGCGGCGGTAACGCTGATATATCTACGGTTCCTGTCATCTGCCCAAGCTGAACGGTGTCAATGGACTGTGGTATAGATGACGCTGTAAATTTCTCAATCCAAGATTCGACCCGGACTTTTTCGGGCTGCACGATCGCGGCGTCAAGGTAGATTGTGTGATAGCCGAGCGGTCGCGCCAAAAGCTTTGTTGACCCCGGCGCTACGGCTAAAAGATAATTGTTAGGCGACACGCTCGGGCGATCGTGTACGTACACGATCTGACTTGTGTTATTTGTTATGGCTGAATGGTTCGGCTTTGTGTCGTCAAAATAAACCGTTGTAATGTCGCCCGGTAGCATGGTGACGGTCTGTTCACGCCATGTACTCTTTTTATGGTCATCCCCCGGCTGTTTGACTAGTTCCGGCATTCTTGTTCACTCCTTTTGCTATTGTAGCGGCTTTCTTGATGTGGTTTGACGCGCTGCGTCCTTTCTTAATGGCTTTGGCTCCCTTAGAAACAGATTTGACAGCACGACCACCCGGAACAAAATCCATTGCGGTGGATGCTGTACCTTTCGCAACGTCTCCGACTGCTGGGAAGGCTTTCATAAAGAACACGATTGCAATGATAGCAAGCCCGAGAATAAGAGACCATCTGAAAACGCCGAACATGATATTTGATAAATATGATTTGTCGTCAGTGCCTGAAGATGAAGAATCCCCACCTGTCGCCCCGGCTCCTGACGTTCCTTTGAATGTAATGTCCTTATCATCGTACTGGTGAAGGTTGTTACTGCTGATAATGCCGAGAAGCTTATTTACATAGTTAGGGTCTGTTGCATACCCTCCAGCTTTGATTCCCTTCGCATAGTCCTCAACGCTTTTTGCGTTCTTCAGCTTTGACGCATAACGCGGCTTGGATAATAGTTCCGCGTGGGCGCGTATGGAATCTTGATAGCTGTTGTACTTTGCAAAGCCATCCTTCACGTGATAGGTCTTACCGTTATATACTTCGGTCGTACCCATCGTGGCACTTCCTGCTGTACCTCTTCCCTTTATTCCAAATAGGTTCTTAGAGTAGTAGGCAAGCCCGGACAATCCGCCCGGGTTTGAACCGCCTGATTCTAACATGATTTGACCCAGTATGATGGATGCAGGGATGCCAGTTTCTTTCTGTATGGCTTGCGCGTCTTTGATAAACGGCTTTATATTTACGCCCATACTTCCACCTACTTTGTCAGGATTTTGATTTTCTGACCCGGTTTAATTTTGTTCGGGTCTTTGAGTTTGTTAAACTTGGCTGTTTCCATATACGCGGCTTTTGTACCACCCTTACCATATTTCTGCGTCAATTCTGACAACGTGTCACCTTTTTTCACCGTCACCGTTTTGTATTTTGTTGTATACGGTTTTTTCTCT
>NZ_JBHWIR010000422.1:0-1678 GCF_042731835.1 Kitasatospora sp. NPDC059817
CTAGCTGCTGGCGGGTCATGCCCCGCAGGTGGGCGAGGTCGAGTTCCTCGATGGTCTTGATCGCGGGGAAGCGCGCCTGCCGGATGCGTTGCTCGCCGCCGTGGCTGTCGCGGGCGGAGACCTCGCGCTGCAGGCAGGCGACGAGGTATTCGAGGTGGCTCCAGGACTCGGTCTGGGCGCGTTCGGCGAGCCGTTCGGCGGCGTCCAGCAGTGCGGGTGCCTTCATCGCGCGGGCGAGGAAGGCCAGGTCGGCTGTGGTCTGCCGGGTGGTGCGAGCCGTAGGCTTGCTGGTGGTGGGCATCAGCTGTCCTCCTTTCCGGCGCCGCCCTCGATGAGGGTGAACATGCGGTCGTAGGTGCCGAGCTCGCGCTGTTCGACCTGGACGCCCAGGTCGTCCGGGGCCAGGCCGGCCAGGCCTCGGGCCCTGGTGTGTGCGGCCCGCTGACGGATCGCCTGGCCGCGCAGGACCTCGGCCGCGGCGCCGTGCTCGGGATCGGTGATGGTCTGGTGGCGGGCCCAGCAGCGGCTGTGGTGGGCGACTGTCTCGCCCGCGCGGGTGGTGGCGACGATCTCCTCGGTGTCCGTGCGGACGGTGATCTGCTGGCCGATCGCGCGGGGGTGGACGGAGTAGTCGCAGGTGTCGACGCGGATGTAGTGGTCGCGGCCCAGCCGGGTCGTCTGGGGCCACCAGTTCGGTGGGGCGACCGGCGGCAGGGCGAGCATCGCCTGCCTGTCGGCCTCCCATCGCTCGAGGGGACGGCAGCCGATCACGCGGTGGTGTCTGCGGTTGGCGATCTGCAGCCAGGCGGCCAGCTGGGTGTTGAAGTCGTCTGGCCCGGCGAAGGTGCGGCCGGACAGGAAGCTCGTCTCCAGATAGCCGTTCGCCCGTTCCACCAGGCCTTTCGCTTCCGGGTCGCGAGGCCGACAGAGATGGATCCGGATCGCGAGCAGGCCGGCGAACGCCGCGAACTCCGACGTCAGCTTCCCCTGCCCGACCCCGCTCTCGTTGTCCCAGACCAGCATCTTCGGGACCGCCTGCCAGCCAGTCAGCAGCCGCCAATGTCCGTCGATCAGGTCGGCGGTCGTGCGGGACGGCAGCAGCCGGGCCGTGATCATCCGCGAGTAGCCCGACACCATGACCAGCACCGGGGGTCGGCCCGTCTGTCCATAGCCCAGCGGGATGTCCACCGGCGGGAACCACAGATCACACTGGGCAAGCTCACCGGGCGAGTAGACCGTGCGCGAAACCGGGTCGACCGGAAGATAGGCGGGCCGCAACTCGCGCACCCGTTCCTTGAGGATGGTCAGGCCGCGGTCCCACCCGATCCGCTCGGCGATCACCGTGGCCGGCATGGTCGGGGTCTGCTTCAACAGCTCGCGGATGGCGGGATCGACCCGATCCACCGCCGAGCCCTTCAGCGGACGCTGGTAGACCGGCGGCCGGTCCGAGGCAAGGGCCCGCAGCACGGTGCCCCTGGAGATCCCCAAGTGCCGGGCCACCGCACGGGCCGACAGGCCCTCTGCCCGGTGCAGCCGGCGGATCTCAGCCCAGTCCTCCACGCCAATCACCTCTCTTCCTCCTGACTCCCATACCAGTGAAGTCAGGATGTTCAAGAGATCACGCAGTGGCCCGCTTTTGATGCGCCGTCCGTGGCCCTAATTTCACCCGTCGACGACA
>NZ_JBHWIR010000423.1:0-1643 GCF_042731835.1 Kitasatospora sp. NPDC059817
GGGGTGCTTGTGGTGTCCGTTCCCACTACCCCCCCCCCACCATCCCCCCCCCGCCCTTTGGGGGGGGTGGGGGGGTGCTTTGCCGGTGCCGGCCCCCCCCCCCCCCCCCACACCGATGGCTTCCGCGGAGCGAGCCCTGCTGCGCCGCCCCGCATCCGCGACGCCCGCTGCCCCGGCCCGCCCCGCATAGGCTCACGCATGTGCCCGTCCCGGTTCCCGTCCCCGTGTCTGCCTCCGCCGGTCGGCCGCCGACCCAGGCCAGCCTGACCACCGGTGCCCTCGCCCGCATGCTCGGCGTCTCCCCGACCACCGTCCGCTCCTGGGAACGCCGCTACGGCATCGGCCCCGCCCGGCGCGACCCCGGGCGCCACCGCCAGTGGAGTCCGCGGGACGTCGCCGTCCTGGCGGAGATGTGCCGCCTGACCGCTCGCGGCGTCACCCCGGCCGAGGCCGCCCGCCTCGCCCTCGCCGCCGAGGCCCCAGGGCCGCCCGGGCCGTCCGAGCCGCCGGGGCCGCCAGAGACGTCCGAGGTGTCCGGGCCGTCCGAGCCGCCGGGGCCGCCTGCCGGTGGGCCGGCCCCCGGTGGCGGGAACGCCCTGCCCGTCGGCACCGTCCGCCCCGAATGCCGGGGGCTGGCCCGCGCGGCCGTTCGCCTCGACGCCCCCGAGCTCGCCCGGATCCTGCGACACAGCGTCGACACCCTCGGCCCGGTCGCCGCCTGGACCGAGGTGATGATGCCCGCGCTGCGTGCCGCCGGCCGCAAGTGGGCCGCCGAGGGCGAGCGCTACGTCGAGGTCGAGCACCTGCTGTCCTGGCACGTCGCCGCCGCTTTGCGCCGCGCCGCCGACCGGGTCGAGCCGCCGCAGGGTCCGGCCGTCCTGCTCGCGGGCATGCCCGCCGAACTGCATGCCCTGCCACTGGAGGCGCTGGCTGCGGGGCTGGCCGAACGGGGCCTGCCGTTTCGGATGTTCGGCCCGGCCCTGCCGACCGAAGCCCTGTTGGAAGCGGTCCGCCGCACCGGCCCGCCCGCCGTCCTGCTCTGGTCCCAGGTCGCCCGCACCGCCGACCGGGCCCTGGCCCGCCGTGTCGCCGAGACCGCCTGGGGCCCCCACGGTGCCCGCACCCGCCCCGTCGTCCTGACCGCCGGCCCCGGCTGGACCGGCCCCCGCCGCCCCCCGGGCGCCCTGCGCCCCCGCGACCTGCCCACCGCTCTCGACCAGCTGGAGCACCTGCTGCGCTGAACCCTCGCCCTGCGGAACCGCGACACGTACGCCGTACAGCCTTGCCCACGGGCTCGCGCCGTCAGCCTCGGAGTGAATATACCGACCGGTCTACAGATTCGATCGCGCTCGCGGTGCGCACAGGAAGTCGGCCTGCCCGACTTCCTGTGCGGGGTGGTTCGCCCTCGGCTTCGCCACGCGGCGGGGCCTCGAACGGGGCGCTGCAAACGGGAAAAATATATCGGTCGGTCTACATATTCGACTGCGCGCACAGTGGGCGGGCGGGGAGCCGGGAAGCAGGAGCGGCTCGGCGCGGGGGGGGGGGGGGGCCCACCCCGCCCAGACCCCCCGCGGGGGGGGGGGGGGGTGAAAAAAAATCATAGGGGGGGATAAAATAAATATGTTGGGTGCGAGACCCCCCCA
>NZ_JBHWIR010000424.1:0-1570 GCF_042731835.1 Kitasatospora sp. NPDC059817
CGGCACCCGCGCGCAGCAGGCGGCGGGAGGCGGGGCGCGGGGCGGCGGGAGCGGTGGGCGCGGCGGCGGTCGGCGCGGCGGGCTCGGCGGCGAACTGCTGCTCGGCGACGGGCTGTTCGGCGGCGGCCGGGGCCGCCTCGGGGGCGGTCGGCGCCGGCGTGGCGGCCGGGGTCCCGGTCATGCTGTTGTCGGTCATACCAGCCGCTCCCATTGCTGCTTGGCGAGGTCCTTCACGACGTCGGGGTTCACCGGCTTGGGGTCGAAGACCTCGACCACCATCGCCACCGTGCCGCGCTGGGCTACGGCCTGGCCGTAGTAGTACCGATCGGCGCTGTCGGCCCAGTACCTGGGTGTCTCGTCCACCCGGTAGCCGCCGTTGGCGCCGTCGGCGAACGGCTTCAGGTTGCGGGTGGTGCCGACGGCGTGCGTGGCGGCTTCGTTGGCGCGGTCCGGCGCGTACTGGACCAGCGACACGCGGTACCTGGTGTCGCCCTTCTTCCAGTTCACCTCGGCCGCGCGCCGGAAGCCCCGGGAGTTCAGGTCCTTGAAGTCGCGGACCGCGCTGTCGCTGTGCTCGGCGAGCTCGCCGACCGACACCCAGCTCGGCTTGTCCGGGAATTCTCCCCAGGCGGCGCTGCCGTCCGGGGCACCGATCAGCAGCTTGAGCAGGTCGCCGTCGATGGCCAGCGGCTTGGGCTGCTGGGCGGCGAAGGCGGTCGGGTCGACCGCCGCGGCCGGGTAGGACGGGCGCGCGACCTGGATCGGCGGCAGCGGCGTCGGCGGGCGCCGGCGCGGTGCCGGGCGGGGGCAGCGCGGGTTCGGTGGTCACGGGATGGCTCCAGAGGAGGGTGGGGAGGACGGCGTCGGGGCGGGCGGCGGCGCGGGTTCAACCGCGTTCAGCCGCGTTCAGCTGCGTTCAGCCGCCGGAGGCGAGCCACTCGCGCTGGCGCTTCATCAGCCCGCTCAGCAGCGCCTTGTCCGGTGTCCCCTTCACCTCGACGTCGATCGTGTACTGGACGTCGCCCTGGCTGGAGATGCCGGTCATCGAGCCGGTGTACGCCTGCTGCTTGGGCTTGTGCAGGTAGCCGTGGGCGTTCGGGTCGCCGTCGATGTCGATCGGGTCCTGCGACTTGAGGGTGTATCCCTGGACGAACTCGCGCGCCATCGAGGTGGAGCCGAAGCGCAGCAGGGTGACGGTGACCTCGGCCTTGCCGTCGGCCGTCCGGTACATCCGGGTGGCGCCCGACTGGTAGCCGTACGAGCCGAGGATGTCCATGATGCCGTCCTGCTTGCCGAACAGGTCGGCGACGTCGTCGTTGGTCATGGTCATCCCGTCCGCGGGCCCGTACGACTCGCCGCCGTCCGGGATCGGGAGCAGGAAGTAGCGCAGGTCGCCCTCGTGCTTGCCGCCGTTGACGGTCCCCTTGACGGTGCTGGCCGGTTTGGGGGTGGTCGGGGCGGCGGTGGGCGTCGGCACCGGTACCGGGGTGGCGGAGGGCGTCGGGCTCGGGCTGGCGGTGGTGGTGGCCGGCGCGGGTGCGGCGGCGGCCGGGCGGGTGTCCGGCCTGCC
>NZ_JBHWIR010000425.1:0-1567 GCF_042731835.1 Kitasatospora sp. NPDC059817
GCGTCAGTTGTTTATAAGAGACAGGGGCGCGCCACCGGCCGAGACCGGGGCGCCGACGACGTTCGTCAGGTCTACCGTCGCCCACTGGCCGTTCGCATACCTGGCGGTGCCCTGAAGATGACCGTCCGTGCCGCGGGAGTAGATCATGAGGGTGCCATCGGAGTCCGTGGTGGCACTGACGGCGCCGTCGGTGGCGGGTGTGCCGGCCTGGTTGGCGAGGTCCGTGGTCGCCCACTGACCGGCGGCATCCTTGTAGGTGATCTGGAGATGACCGTTGGCAGCATTCGCGCTGGCCACGCCGACGGTCCCGTTCTTCTGGGTGAAGGTCGCGGGCGCCCCACCCGCCGATACCGGGGTGCCGACGACGTTCGTCAGGTCGACGGTCGCCCAACTCCCGTTCGGCTGAAGAGCGGTGAGACTCAGATGCCCGCCGTCCGTCGAACCACGCGAGTAGATGGCAAGCGTGCCGTCAGGATCGGTGGCGGCGCGGATCGCACCACCTGTGACCGGTGTGCCGACCTGGTTGGTGAGGTCGCTGGTGGCCCACTTGTCGGCGGCATCGCGGTAGGTGATCTGGAGGTGGCCGTTGGCGGCGTTGGCGCTGGCCACACCGGTAACGCCATTCTTCATGGCGAAGGCGCTGGGTGCACCGCCGGCGGAGTTCGGGGTGCCGACGACGTTGGTGAGGTCGACGGTGGCCCACTTGTCGGTCGGATACCTGACAGTCCCCTGGAGATGACCGTCAACGCTACGGGTGAAGGTGTAGGCCATGCCGTCAGCACCACTCACCGAACTACCGTCACCCAACGCCGGTATCCACGTCGAACCCGGCGGAGTCGACGGGTACGGGTTGGCGTGGTCGGAGCCCAGGCCCGCCTTCGGACCGCAGCTCGGCCAGGCGCCCTCGCCCTGCCCGGCGAGGACTTTCTCGCCGATCAGGATCTGCTGTTCCTTGGTGGCCTGGTTCGGGTACTGGGCGTACTGGCCTCCGCCGTAGGCGAGCCAGGTGCTCTTCGTGAACTGCAGGCCGCCGTAGTAGCCGTTGCCGGTGTTGATCGACCAGTTGCCGCCGCTCTCGCAGGCGGCGACCTTGTCCCAGGTCGACACGGAGGCGGCCGAGGCCTGCCCGGTTGTGAGGGCGGAGGTTCCCCAGGCGAGGAGGCTGGAGGCGAGCAGGGCGAGGGCGGACGTGCGGCGGGTGCGGGTGGTCACGGTCAACTCCGTTGACATTGGGGCGGCGCGATGGCGGGATGGGCGCCGGCCGGGGAAAACCCCCGGCCGGCGTCAGGACCGGTGGTCAGCCGTCGGTCTGGTTGGGGGGTCAGCTGGCGGGGGTGCCGACGATGTTGGTGAGGTCGACCGCGGCCCACTGACCGTTCGGCTGGAGGGCGGTGAGGTTGATGTGGCCGCCGTCGGTCGAACCACGGGAGTAGACGGCGAGGGTGCCATCGGGATCGGTGGTGGCGCTGACAGCGCCGTCCGTCACCGGGGTGCCGACCTTGGTGGTGAGGTCGGTGGTCGCCCACTTGTCGGCGGTGTCCTTGTAGGTGATCTGCAAGTGGCCGTT
>NZ_JBHWIR010000426.1:0-1555 GCF_042731835.1 Kitasatospora sp. NPDC059817
GGCCGACGGCGGTGAGCAGCACCGGCAGCCGGCCGCCCCGGCGGGCCTGCGGCCGGCGGCGGGAGGCCGCGGGCCGTGGCGGGCGGGCGACGGGCGGCGCGGCGGGCTCCGCCGGGGCGGCCTCGCGCGAGCGCTGCGCGGGCAGGGCGGGGTCCTCGGTGCGCGGTCCCGCGTCCTGGTACGGCGTTCTCGCCCGCTGGCCGGCCATGCGCACTTCCCTCGCTCGTTTCGGCTGCCGCGGCGCGTGCGCGCCGCTGTGCGTGCCGGGACGCGTTCCGTCCTGGTGGCGGTTCCCAACTTCTACATGGCTGTAGAAGTTGGGCTGGAGCATACAAACCCATTCCAGCAAAGTCACCCGCCGTCCTTCGGCAGCGGCCGAGCGCCTGGTGGGCCGTCGTTAGGATGGTCATGATCCCCCGCCACGTCGGCACACCATCAGGAACGCGTCAGAGGAGCAGAGCGTCACCATGTTTGAGAGTCTGAAGAACCTCGCGGACAAGGCCACCGACCTCGCCCGCGAGCACAGCGGCGTGCTCGGGCAGGGCCTGGACAAGGTCGGCGACGTGATCGACGACCGCACGGACGGCAAGTACAGCGGCCAGATCGACACCGGCGTCGAGAAGGCCAAGGGCTTCCTGCGCAACCTCGACGGCGAGCAGAAGCCGGCCGAGTAGCCTGCCACCGGGCACGGTCGCCGGCACGATCGGCAGTACGACGGTCGAACAAGGGCACGGGCACACGGGGAGGGGTCGGCAGCGATGAGCGAGGGGCAACAGGGGTCGCGCTGGGGGCGCTGGCTGGTCGTCGGCGTACTCGTCGCGGCCGGGTGGGGCATCGTCCACGGCGGTGACCACCCCACCACGGCGTCGTCCGGCGCCTCCCCGTCGGCGACCCCCTCCCCGGACGGTGCCGGGCCCTCCGCGTCCGCCCCGTCCGGATCAGCCTCGACCGCGCCGTCGAAGCCGTCGAAGCCGTCCGGCCGCTACGACCCCGCCGACTACGCGGCCCCGGTGCGCCGGTTCGCCGCCGAGGCCGGGGTCAACCCGCAGCTGCTGATGGCGATCCTCTACAACGAGTCGTACAAGCCGCACGACCCGGAGCTCGAACGGGCCTGGCAGCGCGGCAAGCCCGAAGCCTCGTTCGGCATCGCCAACATGCACCGCGCCGCCTTCGACGACACCAAACCCGGCCGCCCCTTCGCCGACCGCCAGTGGGAGGAGCTGCCGGACGACCGCGACCTGGCCGTCCAGGCGGCCGCCTGGCACCTGCACGACCTGGCCGGGCAGCTCCCGGCACGGCCGAGCGCGCCGCTGAACCACGACGAGCTCCTCGCCCTCGGCTACAACGCCGGCGCGGGCAACATGCTGGCCTTCGCCCGGGGGGTCAAGGTGGGCTCCCAGGCGCAGTCCTACCTCGACCGGCTGCACGACAATTGGGCCAAGTCCGGCACGGCCGTCCAGTAGCGGGGGGGGGGCCCGCGCCGCGGCGTCCGCGGCGGGCCGCAGAGCGGGGGAGGGGGCGGGGCCGCGGGGGGGGGCCCGCGCGCCGCGGGGGC
>NZ_JBHWIR010000427.1:0-1535 GCF_042731835.1 Kitasatospora sp. NPDC059817
TACACGATCAGCTTCCAGGCTCCCGGCTTCTACGCGAAGCACGGCTGGCGACGCCTGGGCGAAGTCCCGTGCGATCCGCCGGGCACCAGCAGGGTCTTCATGACCAAGGACCTCGACCCGCCGTCGGCCCCCTGAATCCGCAGTACCGCGGTGCTGCATGCCGTGTTCTGCCCGATCCTCAAGGACGGCAGTAGCGGGTGAGCATGCGGCCCCTGCCCGAGTAGCCGACGGGCTGGGCCCCCGCGGCCGGCAGAGCGGCGGCGGGGGCCTGCCGTCAGGTCGCCTCCGTCCGGCCATCGGCTATGCGTGGCCCGGAGTCGCGCTGGTCGGTAAAAGACCTCGACGCGGCGGCAGGGCCGGGCTGGCTCTCACCAGGCCCTCTCAGTCCCACGGGCTGGTGGGCACCGGGCCCGGGACGACGACCACCGCGATCTCGCCGTCGCGCGCACGGCCCGCCCAGACCTGGCCCCAGCCTTCCGGGACACCGAAGGCCAGCAGGTCGGCCCGGCATCCCTCGTCGCGGGCGAGCTCGAAGTAGCCCTCGCAGAGGTCTTCGGTGCCCCGCCCGACCGGCGGGCCGCCGAATCCGGCGGCGGTCACGTCGGCCAGGTAGCGGCGGAAGGGTTCGGTCAGCGGTTGCCAGGCGGTGGTGTCGGCGAAGCAGCCCATTGCGTCCTCCGCCGCGAATCCCGCGCCGGCAGCGCGCAGGGCCGGGTCCTCGCCCACGCCGAGGGCGAGATCCCACGTGACCACCGGCTCGTCGCGCACGCGCAGGCGCGTTGCGGCGCACTCCCGGTTCTCGCTGTAGTAGCCGTCGGAGAGGTGGGGCCAGTTGGCCCAGGAGACGTCCACCGGGTACTCGCCGGGCGGGATGCGGAACGCGAGCTCGCGCGGCGGCCCGGTGATCCAGGGCGAGTCCACGATCAACCGGCCGCTCGGCAGCCGGATTGCGGTGACCTCCTGCACCTCGGCGATCTCGATCCAGCTGCACGGGGTGTGCGGGTTTCCGCCGATCCGCAGGCCAGGTATGAACAGTCCGTCGAGGTACTCGCGCGTCCCCGGCCTGACCTCGTCCATTTCCGCCCCTTCCTTCTCACTCCTGTGGCACCTGTTGCCCCGGACGATACGCACCGCCGCAGACAACCTCCGGTGCCGTGGCCCGCCCGGCGCGGCCGGTTCTGACCGGGCCGCAGGGGCACGGGCGCGCAGGCCGGTTACGGGGAGGCTTCCGAAACGAGAACCGTTTCCAAAAACCCCGCCATCGATCGGTCAAGGTCTGTCGGAACGCGGCCGTAGCGACCGCCCGCTGCGCCAGGGTGGGCGCCATGAGACTCCTGAAACCCCGTCCTGCCCCGCGCGCGGGCCGGACGCCGTTCCGCGCGTTGCCGCTGATCGCGCTGGTCGTGGCCGGCGCGGTGATATCCCTCGGTACGGTCGTGCCCGGCGCGGCCGGGGGCGCCCCGGGGGGCCGGGGCGTGCTCGGCGTGACCGCCCGCCACCCCGGGGGGGGGGGCCACCACAACCACCGCGGGGCC
>NZ_JBHWIR010000428.1:0-1535 GCF_042731835.1 Kitasatospora sp. NPDC059817
ACCGCCCAACTTTATGTGGGGCTTAAAACTGGCCACACCGTGATCCATGAGTAACCACAGATATTTTTAGCCATATTATGAATAAGCCCGTTTTGATGCACACTCAAAGGATGGGTTCATTCTACACTTTCGTTTGGCTTACTTTTCTTGTCAGATTCAACCCCAAAAGAACTGACCAGGATTCCTCGGGTTTCCTTATCAGTTCTTTCTTTTTCTCCGCTCCAAAACAAACTCGAACTTAAAAAATCGCCTTTAACCCCTTGATATAACTGACTTTCTCCGTTCATTTAGTAACGCAGCGTTCCTTTTCAATTGCACCCTTTTACAAAACAACTCAAATAAAGGGTGCAGTACTTAAAGGGCTTTAGCCTCGCTATAGCGAACCCTTTTTAAGGGGTGATTCGTGATGGATATGGGAGTTAAATTATCGTCAAAAGACGTCGCAAAACATCTCGGTATAGAGCCTGTGACCGTCCGCAAGTATGCAAGTATGCTTGAAGAACAAGGGTATTCATTCAATAAGGACTCAAAAGGATGGCGACTCTATACCGAGGATGACGTAAAGACTTTAGAGTATCTATGTACAATGACTAAAATCAATGGACACTCACTCGACGAAACGGTAAAGCATATAGCCAGCCTATATCGTTCAAAACTGACCTTATAGTTTACCTATAATCCTATAAAATAAAATCTTTTTTTTTAAAACATCAAGCGACAGGAAGACTTCAACCGCCGCATGGCAGAACGGATGGAGCAATTCGAAAAGAGACAGCAAGAAAGGCACGAGACACTCACCGCTGCATTACGTGAGTCCCTTGAGACACAAAAAATGATCGCAGCCACCAAACAAAAAAAGTGGTGGAAATTTTGGAAGGGCAATTGATTGCCCGTTTTCTCCGCTCTAATTCATTGTCCTTGTATTTATTGGCTTCTCTAGGCATTCCAGCCGTACGGAAAAACGATGCCGCTAACTTCCGCATCTTTGGCAATTTTACTTTAGCCCACTGAACCATTTTGTCTTTCCATTGTTCCAGTACGGCAACTCTCTCTTTTAGTGTCTTATTTTCCTTTTTTAACGCCTTGTTTTCTCCAGCCACTTTTTCAAGCGTTTGATTCTGCTTCTTGGCGAAACTCAAAACCTCAGCATACTGCCCGTTTCTCTTATCAAGTTCCTGTTTTAGTTTTAAGCTCTCCGCAGCTTCGCTATTTCTTTGAATGATCAAAACTTTATTTTCAGCTGACAGTTCCTCGTTTTCCGTTCGTAAAGTCGTCAGTTCCTCTTTCACTTCCTGCCGCAGATCCTGACGCTGCTCTTCCGTAAATTCCTTTGCAAGCTTGCGCCGCATCTCCTTTTTGGACGCTTCAACTTCCGAATGGATCCTACTCTGCAG
This sequence comes from Kitasatospora sp. NPDC059817, assembly GCF_042731835.1. Taxonomy (NCBI): domain Bacteria; kingdom Bacillati; phylum Actinomycetota; class Actinomycetes; order Kitasatosporales; family Streptomycetaceae; genus Kitasatospora; species Kitasatospora sp. NPDC059817. The sequence continues at coordinate 1,395 of NZ_JBHWIR010000428.1, forward strand.
TTCCTGAAGCCGTTGGTCTTTTTCATCCGCCCGATCTGCTTCCTGCCGGGCGATAGACTGCCAGCGCTCCTTTTCCTTCGTTTCCGACTTCAATTGCCCCGCCAACTCGGCTGCGGTTTTAGTGTTCTGCTCCGCAAATGC
>NZ_JBHWIR010000429.1:0-1533 GCF_042731835.1 Kitasatospora sp. NPDC059817
CTAGTGCTGCTCCGCGGAAGTTCGTGGAGGGGTGTTGATCAGATATCCAGTCCGCTGAGGTAGAGGCCGCCTGCGCAGTCGAGGGCTTCTTCCGGGGAGCCGGACGGCAGCCCGCTGGGCAGGAAGTTGTCGCGGTAGCTGTCGTTGCTGGCCAGGTAAAGCGAGAAGCCCCAGGTGTGGAGTACGCCGGTGAAGCGCAGGCGGCACAGTGGAAGGCTCTGGCCACCGGGCAACTCGGCGGCGACGTACGCAAATCCGGCACGGAAGCGGACCGAGATGGCGTCCACGTGCAGCCAGCGTTCGCGAGCGTGGCGGTTCAAGCGCTGGCGCAGGTGGTGCTGCATCGATTCCGGCGGGTTCTTCGGCACAGGCCCATCCTGCCGGGTGCGGCGGCGGCCCGCCATGATCGGTGGCCGTGCGTGGTGATCAACGGGCGGGGACGGCGGTCGCGGTGGTGCTGGAGACGGGGGTCCGCGAGCGGCTGGACAGGACAGCGGCTTCGGCGAAGTCCGAAGTACGGGCGGTGTTGCGGGCCCGCATCGTGCTCGCGGCGGCGGACGGGCTCGCCAATGGCGCGATCGCCCGGGAGCTGGATGTCAGCGTGAACACGGTGCGCAAGTGGCGGGGCCGGTTCGCCACCCTGGGTCTGGGCGGCCTGCGGGACGCCGAACGCTCGGGCCGGCCAAAGGCCTACGGGCCCGAGGTCCGCATGGCGATCGTGGCCACTGCCACCAGCGCGCCACCGCATCCGGAGTCGACCTGGTCGCACCGCGCCATCGCCCGACGGGTGGCCGACACGTGCTTCGCGCCGGTCTCCGCCTCCCAGGTCGGCAGGATCCTGGCCGGCCTGGACCTGAAGCCGCACAAGGTCCGTGGCTGGCTCACCCGCCGGGACACCCCCGACTTCTGGCAGCGGGCCGCCGAGGTGTGCGCCCTCTACCTGAATCCGCCCGAGGGCTCGGTAGTGCTCTCGATCGACGAGAAGACCGCGATCGCGGCCCGCTCGCGCCGCTATCCCGGGCGTTCCGCACGCCCCGGCGAGCCGGCCAGGCGGGAGTTCGAGTACCGGCGCCACGGCACGGTTTCCCTCGTGGCCGCGCTCGACGTTCGCACCGGCGAGGTCCTCACCGAGGTGATCGCCCGCAACGACGCGGCGACCTTCACCGCGTTCCTGAACCAGCTCGACCAGGCGATCGCACCCGGCAGTGAGATCCACGTCGTGCTCGACAACGGCTCGTCCCACACGGCCAAACACACCAAGGCGTGGCTGGCGGCCCACCCACGCTGGCACGTCCGGTGGACCCCGCCGCACACCTCGTGGCTCAATCAGGTCGAGTTGTTCTTTTCCGCCCTGACCCGCCGAGTCGTGCGGCATGGCGACTTCGCCAGCCGCGACGACCTGATCGAGAAGCTGGAGGCCTACGTGATCGGCCACAACGAGACCGCCAAGCCCTACCGCTGGACCTACGAGGGCACCCCACTCAAAGCAGCCTGATCAACACCCCTCCACGAACTTCCGCGGAGCAGCACTAG
>NZ_JBHWIR010000430.1:0-1218 GCF_042731835.1 Kitasatospora sp. NPDC059817
GCGGCGGGCATCCCGGCCGACGCCCCCGACTAGACCGCGCGCGCCGCGGGGGTCGGGACGGGGGGGACGGGGGCGGGGGGGCCGCCGGCGGGGCCGGGCTCGCCCCCGCGCCCGAGTGCCGCCGTCCGGCCCCAGACGCCGGGGCCAGACGGCGGCCCCCGGCGCCGGCTCACCCGGGAACGGGCGGCCCGCCCGGCCCCGTGAGCGCGGCCGGTACCCGATCGGCGGGCGGGGCCTGCCCGGCGGGCGTGGCGTCCGGCGCGCGGGCCCAGCGGCCGGCGAGCACGGTGCCGACCACCAGCTGGAGCTGGTGATACGCCATCAACGGCAGGACCAGCAGCCCGGCCTGGGGCCCGAAGAGCACGGTGGCCATCGGCAGGCCGCTCGCCAGGCTCTTCTGCGAGCCGCACAGCACCGCCGCGATGGTGGCCGGCCGGTCGAGCCCCAGCAGCCGTGCCCCGAGCCCGGTGACCGCGAGCGCGGCGGCCAGCAGGGCGAGCAGCACCGCGAGCAGACCGAGCAGGGCGCCCGGGGTGGCCAGGCCCCAGCTGCCCTGGGCCGTCGCCGCGCTGAACGCGGTGTAGACGACGAGCAGGATCGAGCCCCGGTCCACCGGCGTCAGCACCCGTCTGTGCCGGGTGAGGAAGGCGCCGATCCACGGCCGCAGCACCTGCCCGAGCAGGAACGGCGCGAGCAACTGGGCCCCGATCCGCAGCAGCCCCTCGGCCGACAGCGCGGTGTGCACGTCCAGGAGCCAGGCCGCCAGCAGCGGGGTCAGCAGCAGCCCGGCCAGGCTGGAGTACGTCCCGGCGCAGATCGCCGCCGGGACGTCGCCCCCGGCGGCGCCGGTCAGCGCCACCGAGGACTGCACCGTCGACGGGAGCAGGCAGAGGAACAGCACCCCGGTCTGCAACTGCCCGCTGAGTGGGACGGGTGTGAGCAGCGCGGTGGCCGCCCCGAGCAGCGGGAAGAGGCCGAAGGTGGCGGCGAGCACCAGCCCGTGCAGCCGCAGGTGGCGCAGCCCGGCCAGCGTCTCGCGGGCGGAGAGCCGGGCGCCGTAGAGGAAGAACAGCAGCGCCACCGCCAGGTTGCAGGCCACTGCCGCCACCCGCGCCGAGCCCCCGGTGGCCGGAAACAGGGCGGCCAGGCCGACCGCCACGGCGAGCCCCCCCATCCACCGGGGGAGCCGGCGCGGCCCCAGCCCGGGCCACCGGCCCC
>NZ_JBHWIR010000430.1:1228-1512 GCF_042731835.1 Kitasatospora sp. NPDC059817
GCTTAACCCGGGGGGGCGGCCCCCCCCGCGCGGGCGCGCGCGGCGTGTGTGGTGGCGCGCGGCCGGGGCCACAGCCCGCGCCACCGGCCCCGGCGGGCGGTGTCGTCGGTCATCGGCCACCCCCGATCGCCGCCCCGCCCGGGCCGGACCCGAGCAGGCCGCCCACCAGGGACCCGGCGCCGTCGTGGTCGCTGCCCGCCGAGCCGCTGCCGTTCTGGACGTTGGCGGTGCGATCGATCTCCACCCAGGAGTCGGCGTTGGAGTTGTCGACGAGCGTGATCAGC
>NZ_JBHWIR010000431.1:0-1473 GCF_042731835.1 Kitasatospora sp. NPDC059817
CCGTCCTGGTCACCTCCTCCGGCGAGGGCAAGGAGATCGCCGCCCGCGTCGCACTGCGCCTGGGCTCCGGCATCATCACCGACGCCATCGACCTGCGCGCGGGCGACGGCGGACCGGTCGCCACCCAGTCGGTGTTCGCCGCCTCGTACACCGTCGACTCGCGCGTCAGCAACGGCGTGCCGGTCATCACGGTCAAGCCGAACGCGGTGGCCCCCGAGGCCGTTGCGGGCGCGGGTGCGGTGGAGAACGTGGCGGTGGAGTTCACCGGCAACGCGGCCAAGGTCACCTCGCGCACCCCGCGGGTCTCGACCGGCCGTCCGGAGCTGACCGAGGCCGCGATCGTGGTCTCGGGCGGCCGTGGCGTCGGCGAGGCGGCCGGCTTCGGCGTCGTCGAGGAGCTCGCGGACGCGCTGGGCGCGGCTGTCGGTGCCTCGCGTGCCGCCGTCGACGCGGGCTGGTACCCGCACAGCAACCAGGTCGGCCAGACCGGCAAGCAGGTCTCGCCGCAGCTGTACATCGCGGCCGGCATCTCCGGCGCCATCCAGCACCGGGCGGGCATGCAGACCTCGAAGACCATCGTGGCCGTCAACAAGGACCCGGAGGCCCCGATCTTCGAGCTGGTCGACTACGGCGTGGTCGGCGACCTGTTCGCCGTGCTGCCGCAGCTGACCGCCGAGGTGAAGTCCCGCAAGGGCTGATCCCCGCGCACGACAGTGGGAGGGCGTGGCACCGAGTACCCGGTGCCACGCCCTCCGGCGTGTGGCGGACGCTATTCGGCGAAGGCCGCGAGGTGCTGGGTGAACCCGCCCTGGACGGGCGGCAGCGGGCGCGGCTCGACGTCCGCCGGCGGCTGCGGCCCCTCCATCGGCAGCAGCCGCAGCTCGGGCTGCTCGGAGCCGGGGGCGGACAGCAGCCGCACCCGCGTCCCGACCGGGACGGTGCTGCGCAGCCCGTCGACGATGCACCAGACGTCGAAGCCCTCGGCCATCCGGATCAGGGACTTCTGGCGGACCAGCGGCGTCCGGGCCTGCTCGACCTCGCAGCGCCGGACGACACCGGTGCCCTCGCTGGGCTCCAGCCGCAGCTCGGTGGAGCCGCAGGTGGGGCAGAGCAGCCGCTGGAAGGTCGGGTTGCAGCACCACGAGCAGCGCTGGAAGTACAGCGTGGTGCTCCGGGTGTCGGCATCGATGGCTGAGTGGACCACGCTGTCATCTCCCTGCGCTCGGACCGGCTTGTTCGGCAGAAGTTCGGCAGAAAAAAGGATAGGGAACTCAGTGCCGCCATGTGAAGGCACTGAGTTCCCTTTTTGCCGCGTGGGTGCATAATGAAGGGTACTGAGTACCGTCGTGAAACAGGAGTGGCGATCATGAGCCAGGAGTTCGATCTCTTCCGTATCTCCGAGGAGCACGAGATGCTCCGTGAGGCGGTGCGTTCGCTGGCCGAGGCGAAGATCGCTCCGTTCGCGGCGGAGGT
>NZ_JBHWIR010000432.1:0-1434 GCF_042731835.1 Kitasatospora sp. NPDC059817
CGTAAATCCTTCGCTAAACGTTTCGCCGTTTTGATATTTACTTGCGGGAGATATTTCTGAATTAAATCCCCAATAAATTGAGCCTTTTCTTCATTGTCATATAAAACCCTCATGCCTGCATTTATTGCAATTAATAAATCTTTATATCTCCTTAAATCGGCTTTTCCTTCATATAGCAAAATCCATGAATTCATATCAGCCAGTCTAAGAGAATCAAAATTTCTCATAAATGCTTTATGCTGTTTCCTTTTATTATTGGGGACAACATGCATACTTATTGTTCCTATTTCAGCGGGAAGTTTAGCACCTAAAAAACCTCTTATAGATTCGATAAGATAATCAACGCTCACATGTCTGTAAGACCGTTTTAAGTCCTCTATCACATTTGCATCCATCATTGTGTCGGTTTTTTCTTTCCAGTAAATCATTAAATAGGGTTCAGTAGCTTGTCGGGCTTTTCTTTCAGCCGCTTTTCTTTTTCTTTCTTCAGCCTTCGCCCGCTTATTTAATTCTTTGTTATACCATTCATTAAATCGTGATTCGCTCCAATACCTTTTTGCGGAATGTTCGGAGACTTTAAATCCTAACCGTTTAATTAATTCAGATCGTTCATTTGCAATTAAACTACGACTCTTTTTCTTAACAATTTTATTTACTGTGGCAGGTTTATTTTTTAATTCCTTTATAACCTTTTTGTCAGTAATTCCGACTTTTTTCAAGGCAGCTATATTTTGTTTTTTCTGCTGTTTCTTCTTCAGCCGCTTTTTCTTCCCACTCAGTGACACCCCCTTTAAACACAAAAGTCACAGGGAAACGAATTTCCCTGTCAATTTAATATTTAAATGGCTTCTGCTTTTTGTGTCGGAATATAGCGAACAGAACCGCGTGACAGTTCGTCTTGTGCTTCAGCATGAAAATAGGAGACTATTGCAAGCATTTCTGAACGAGTGAAACTAATAATCTGTTGTGTATCGTCATCAAGCTTTTGAGCGAAACAATACATATTCTCCACTCTATCCTCTTTAATCTCTGTGCGGCGTTCTCCGTTGTCGAAAATCATTACGTTTTTATCCAAGTCTAGCAACCTCCGTATATAGTAATTTAATATAAGAAAAGCCGCCCCGATCGGAGCGACTATTTAATTAGTCCACAAGCGCAAGTGTCAATGTTTTAAAGCCGCGGCGGGTTTTAACTTCTTTTGGAACAACTTTTAATGGCTCGTCCGTCCAAGGACCTTGCCCTACAATCCCAATGATACGTTGTAGGGAGCTTGCTACGCCCTGAGATACACTGTGATAGCCTTGTCCGTCTGCTGTTAAAAGAACAACGCGCATTGCCTGAATTGTCTCTTTCGTGACTTCATCCTCTAATTCAACCGCATGGGCGACCATGTCTGTAATTTCAATTACTTCTCCGATATGGTCTGATAGAGAG
>NZ_JBHWIR010000433.1:0-1389 GCF_042731835.1 Kitasatospora sp. NPDC059817
TGACCAGACGGTCCGGGCGACCGCGCCCTCGTGCGTCCGGGCCCCGCCCGGTCTCGGCCCGGCTCAGCCGCCGGCGGCCAGCGGTCCGTGACCCGGCACCGCCCGACCGTCGTCCGCCACCGGTGCGGGCAGCGGCCCCCGGGCCAGCCGCAGCAGCTCCTGCGGGGTCAGTTCGGCCAGCCGGGCGCGGCCCAGTCGCAGCACCTCCGTGGCCGTGTCCAGCAGTTCCGCCGGTGTCGCCGGGCGCTCCGGCAGCCCGGCCGCCCAGTCGCCGCCGGCCAGCCACTCGCCGACGGCGCCGCGCAGCTGCCCCGTGCCCGCCTCCCGGATCGTGAACGAGAGGTGCACCGAAAGGCCCTGGTGGCCCGTCGCGGTGTGCGGCGCCCCGCGCGGCACGTACAGCACCTCGCCCGGCCCGAGCACCGAGTTGAGCGCCACCGCGCCGGGTTCGGGGGCCAGCCCCGGGCGCCAGCGCCCGTCGGCGGGAGCCTCGTGGACCGTCCACTCCTTCTTCCCCGCGAGCTGGACGACCAGCACGTCCGCGTCGTCCCGGTGCACGTCCAGCCCGCGCCGGCCGGCGCCCGTCGCGAAGCAGAACGCCTCGGTCCGGCGGCCCAGTTCGACCGCGATGTCGGTGGCCAGCGCGCGCACCGGCGCGTGCCACTGGTCCAGCTGCGGCAGCAGCAGCGTGGCGCCTTCGGCCAGCAGGGCGGCGATCCGGTCAGGATCGGCGAAGCCCTCCTCCCGGCGCCCGGCGACCACCCGGGCCGTGCAGAACTCCGCGGGCGGGACGACCTCACCCGCCCGGACCATCTCGACGTAGGGCACCCGCAGCAGTCCGCCGCGCAGCGTCTCGTCCAACTCGCCCGGCCGGGGCAGCCCCGCCGGCCAGCCCGCGGTGCGGAACACCTGCGGCCGGCGCTCCTCCAGCGCCTTGGCGAACGTCGCCGCGTCGCCCACCAATTCGGTCAGAACTCGTCCCATCGTCCATCCCTCCGTCCAGCGGCCCACCACCGGTCGACCGTCGCATAACCTACGGATGAACATCTGAGTCCGGTTCAGCGAGAATCCGCCAACCAGCCCGGGATCGGCCAGCTTCGCGCCGCGGGGCGGCAATCGCGATGCGCCGTGGCGGCCCGCCCCGGGCGGACGGGCCGAGGGGTGAAGCGGGCGGGCGGCGCCGACACCGTCCCCCGGTCGGCGCGTCTCGACCCCCAGGTCGGGCGGCCGACGGCGGCGGCCGGGGCCCGTTGCCGCGGCGGCCCGCCCGCCCTCCGGCGCGACAGGCGGCGGCGCTCGGCCGCCGGCCGCCCCCCACCGCCCCGAGGGCGCCCGCCACGCGGTACGGGATTCTGTTTCGAGGGTCTCAACCAGACGCCCCCGCCGCCG
>NZ_JBHWIR010000434.1:0-1337 GCF_042731835.1 Kitasatospora sp. NPDC059817
TCAGGAGCACCTCCGTCGCGAGGTGCATGGGGTGCGTGGGGTGCGTGGGGTCTGCGGGGTCAGCGCCTGGTGCCGCAGCCCGGGCAGAACGCCGCACCCTCCGGGATGTCCTGGTGGCACTGGCCGCACTGGGTCGGCTGGGCGAGCCGGTGGCCGCAGCCCGGGCAGAACGGCGTGCCGTGCGTCTCCGCCGAGCACTGCGGGCAGACGAGCTGGCGCGGCGTCCGCACGTCGAACTCGGCGCCGGACTGCTGGCCCTGCTGGTAGGAGCGGTCGGACACCATGTCGTTGAGGCCGCGCCGCTGCGCCGCCATCGCCTCGGCCGCGGTGTCCGGGGCGCAGTCGTGGCACAGGCCCTGGCCCGGGTCGAAGCAGCGGCCGCAGACATAGTGGGTGCAGCGGGCGCAGCGGTTGAAGTGCACCTGGGCGTTGGTGATCGCGCGCTGGAAGGCGGCGTCGCGCGCGTTGCCCCAGGTGTGGCCGGCCAGGCCGTCGGCGGCGTTGCTGATGGTGTTGGCGTTGCCGCCGATGAGGTTCCAGGCGGCGCTGACGCCCTTGCCGATCCAGCCCGCCACCTGGCCGGTGGTGAACGCCTCGAACGACGAGCGCCAGGTGTCGGAGCAGCGGTAGCAGGAGAACTCGAACTGGAAGCCCGCGCCGGTGCCGTGCTGCTCGCACAGGTCGCGGTAGTTGCTGCTGAAGTAGATCTCGGAACTCACGTCGTCCCCGGTCGATGAAGTGGCATGTCGGCGGCCCCGGGCCCCCCAAGGTGCCGACACGGATGGGGCGGGTCACGGGGGCGCTGCACAGAATCGCACATGCCGTCATATTTTGTGAATCTCTTATGGACAACGCCTCGTGATCGCCGCACCGAGGGACGTCCGAACCCACCGGACCGGTTCCGGTCACGCCGGTACCGGTTCCGATCGGAACCGGCCGACGCCTCCTCAGAGCCCGGCGACCGGCAGCAGCAGGACCCGCGCCGGGTCGAACCGCTCCCACCCGGCCGGCCGGCCACTGCGGCTCACCCGCAACCGGCACCACCGCTGCCCGGCGGAGTCCTGCCACCAGCCGCTGATCCGCCCGGACGCCCAGGTGCCGCCGCCGAGGTCCACCTCGACCGGCTGGTACACCCACTGGACGTCCGGGTCCGCTGGCTCCCCGACGGCCACAGGACTGCGCCGACTCTCCACCACGGTTCCGCCTCCCGACCCGGCCCCGACGCGCGGCCTCCCCGGTCGGGCGGCCACGCGACCAGGCGTGCAGCTCACCCCGGAAACACGAAAGGCGGGTGGTGAAAAGGCGGTGGGGTTGCGCCCGACCCCCCCCCCCGCGCA
>NZ_JBHWIR010000435.1:0-1300 GCF_042731835.1 Kitasatospora sp. NPDC059817
GCGCGGGGGGGGGGGGGGGGGGGGGGCGCGCCCCCCCCCGCCCCCCCCCGGCCGCACCGCTGAGGGCGAAGCGGCACCTGTACGCGGGACGCGGGAGCGCAGCAGGAGGCGCGGGGGCGTAGCGGACGCGCCCGAGCGGAAGTAGTCAGCACGAAGCCCTGGGACCGTCTTGGCGAGGTTCCGGGGCTTCGTCGTGCTCAGCGCGTGGCGGCGGGCTCCGGGAGCCGTCGCGACGTGTTCATCTCCTCGACGGTGGCGACCAGCGGGGCCAGCTCGGGGTTCTTGGCGGCCTCGTCCAGCGCCTCCCGGAGGGCGGACTCGTTGGTCGGCCTGGCCGCTTCCAGGAGTTCCAGGCCGGGCCCGGTCACGTCGGTGTAGATGCCGCGGCGGTCGGTCGCGCAGAGGTAGCGCGAGAGCAGGCCGCGGTCCTCCAGCCGGGTGACGAGGCGGGTGGTGGCGCTCTGGCTGAGCACGACCGCGTCGGCGACCTGCTTCATCTGCAGGTGCCCGCCCTCGCCGTCGTGCTGGCGGCTGAGCACGTCGAGCAGCGAGTACTCGCGCACGCTCAGGTCGTGCTCGGCCTGGAGGGTGCGCTCGATGTGCGCCTCGATCCGGCCGGCCAGGAGGTAGAGGGCGGCCCAGCCGTTGGCGAGGGCGGTCAGCGCGGGGTCCGTGGCGGTCATCGGCGTGGCTCCTTCCGGGTGCGACGCCCTCAAGGATAAGCCCTTGCATGAAATATCGGCCAGCACGCATATACAGCTCGTGCAAGCATTGCTCTCGTGGCGCCGGGACGCCCGACCGGCCCGGGTGGGGCCGGAACCGGGGCGATCCCGGGCCCCGTTCGCGCCGCATGTTCGCCGCTATCGCCCACCACCAGCGACAGGTGAATGCCCGCACTTGCACTTAGCCCGCGCGTGCAACTATTGTTTGAGCACGTAAGGCGCAACAGCAATCGTATGGAAGGCAGCACACCATGCCTCTCGCGCTCCTAGCCCTGGCCATCGGGGCTTTCGGGATCGGTACGACCGAGTTCGTGGTCATGGGCCTGCTGCCCGAGATCGCCGGCGACTACGGGGTGTCCATCCCCTCCGCCGGGCTCCTGGTCACCGGTTACGCGATCGGCGTCGTCATCGGCGCTCCGCTGATGGCGGTGCTCGGCACCCGGATCGGCCGCAAGACGATGCTCATGATCCTCATGGGCCTGTTCGTGGCGGGGAACCTGCTCTCCGCCGTCGCACCGACCATGGGAGTGATGCTCGTCGGCCGCATCGTGACCTCCCTCGCCCACGGCGCGTTCTTC
>NZ_JBHWIR010000436.1:0-1285 GCF_042731835.1 Kitasatospora sp. NPDC059817
TTTAAATATATAATCTGTTTTTTAAAAATAAATAAATTTATTAATTTATTTTTTTTTATCAACAATTATTAACTCAATTTCAATTTATTCACACTTCCATATCCCTGAAAGGTTACCGACCGGGAAACATAATTTTTTGTACATTCTGTGAGGTAGAGGCGGTATATGTAAAGTAGTCGGTATGTGAATATCACATTCTAAAAAACCGCCGCCCTGTCTATAGCTGTACCAATATTTAAATACGTTTCGGGCTTTGTCTCCTTTATGGTGACGCGGTTTCCCTATAGGTATTGGGTTCACTTTCATAACGTACGGATATAATGAATTTACATCATAATGAAAGCCGCCATTTAATTCACTTTGAAATACTTCTGTACGTCCACCATAATATGCCTTGCGTATAAAATCCTCTGTAAACTCGCCCCATTTGCTATAACCGTAATTCGTGGAAATAGCCTTTTCATAATCTTCAGGATAATTCATTTGATATACTTTCATTGCAAGACTTGCGGTAGTAGGACATTTTAAAAATTCATGAATCGGCAAGCCGGATATTTCAATAAGCATTGTAACAATTTCATATAATGCCACACAGTCCAACCGTAAATATTCATTTAATTCAGGTTCATACGGATCGACCTTCATAAAATAATTCCCTTGGGATTCCCGGTCATCATATTTACCCGGGTCATTTGTGGGGTTTCCGTCAGCGTCAAGCGCCCATCCCAATTTCAAAATATGGTCTTTTAAATCTATTTTTGCTTTTTCTTGCGAAATATTAAAATCCTCACATATCTTTTTTAATGAACCCATTACAAGCTTGCTGGAATCATGAAATGTAATAGGTTGCGAAATAATTTCATTTTCTTCAGTTATTTGGGATTCATTAAGACCTGTTTTAAATACCGTAACGACATTATTAATAAAAATCGAATTTTTTAAATCCGCTTCAGGTAAAATGTCCTTTGCGATTTTTGAAATGTCGAAATCTAGATTATGAATAAATACATGACAATCGTATTTTGTGGTATACTGTGAGAGAACCGTTTTCAGGTTTTTAAAAGTGTTTGTCGCACGGTATCTACTACCGTCATATAATCCGACGCGGAAGACTTCCCCAAAAAGTCCTCGCGTCTCAGTATCAAGCGTAAGTATCTTAACGGGTTTACTTGCGCTTTTTTCTTTATTCTCTTTTTCCTTACTCATTTAAAATCCACCTCTCCATCGTAAATCCTTCGCTAAACGTTTAGCCGGTTTGTTTTTTAGTTTCGGGGGATATTTGTGT
>NZ_JBHWIR010000437.1:0-1241 GCF_042731835.1 Kitasatospora sp. NPDC059817
TGAAGCGTACTCGTGTGGGGAGGTTCGGGGCGGTGCTTGGGGGCGGTTGGCGTTGGTATCCGCCCGAGGTCAGGAGGTGGCTGGGTGGGCGGGGGTGACGTGCTGTTGTCGCAGATGCTGTGTGCCGTGGTGGTGGCGGAGGTCGTTTGGGATCGCTTCCTGCCGCTGGTGACGCCGGGGCGTCTGGATGCTCTCGCTCGGGTCGAGGTGCGGTGCCGAGCGGCAGGTCCGTCGGCAGCCCCCCCGCTCGCCAGCTTGCCGCTCGTCGTCCCGGTGCCGCGTTCTGGGGTGTTGTCTGCTGTCCCGGAGGCCGTTCCGGTTGGTGGCGCAGGTGTCGATTGCGGGGCGTTGGTAGACGGTTCGGCGAACTCGACGGTGTCGCGGCGGGTGTCGGGCAGCACCGTGGTGTGTTGCCAGTGGCGCGAGCCCGCGTGCCGGTCGAAGGCGGTTGGACACCGTCTTCGACCGGCCCTGGCAGGCTCGTGTCCGCCTTGCTCGCACCCTCGACGAGACCAGCTCCTGGTGGTCACCGGTGTGATGGGCTGGTCTCCTGAACCATCCCCGCGAGCGCGGGGCCAACCCCTCGCGGTCCAGCAGGGTGACGATGGTGAGGGAGCAATCCCCGCGAGCGTTGGGTCGACGGCACGCACGTGGTCGAAGACCTCGTCGTAGCGGAGCAATCCCCGCGAGCGCGAGACCGATCAAGCGTCGACGGAGTTGTGCCGGGCTGCCCGGGAGCGATCCCTGTGGGCGCGGGGCCGATGCTCCAGAGCTCAACTGCGCTTCGCTGAACAAGGAACGATCCCTGCGAGCTCGGAGCCGATCTGCACGCGACCGGCGGGCAGGGCCGTACCGAGGAGCGATCCCCGCGGGCGCGGGGCCGATTACCTCGGCACGACCGATGAGGTCGCCGGCCTCGAGCGATCCCCGCGAGCGCGGGGCCGATTGCCGCTGGCACTACGGCGCGTACTCCAGGCGGGAGCGATCCCCGCGAGCGCAGGGCCGATGTCGATGTCGGCTTCGGTGTCGACACCGAGCTGGAGCGATCCCCGCGAGCGCGGGGCCGATATGACCACCCGCAACGAGACCAGCCTGGCGTGGGAGCGATCCCCGCGAGCGCGGGGCCGATCGCCGATGAAGTCCCGCCTGTCGGCGACGGCTCAATGTGAGGCCGGGTTCGGCGGTTCAGTTGTGGGCCATCCGTAGTCTCGTCGGATGTGTCAGTCGTTGCTGCTGGTGGC
>NZ_JBHWIR010000438.1:0-1226 GCF_042731835.1 Kitasatospora sp. NPDC059817
CACCCTCACCCCCACCCACAACAACCAACACACCAAACTCACCATCACCTTCACCCCCCCCCCCCCCCCCTGGGGCCCCCCGCCCGCCGCGCGGGGGCCGGGCGCGCCCCCGGGCCCCCCGGGGCCGACCAGCCTTCATCAGGCCGCGGCATCCCCCGTGCGGCCTGTTCGCACTGATCGGAGAACCATGACCACCAGGAAGCTCGGCACCAACGGCCCGCTCGTCTCCGCCCTCGGCCTCGGCACGATGGCGATGGCGGGCAGCTACGGCGCAGCCGACGAGCAGGAGTCCGTGGCCACCATCCGCAAGGCCCTCGACTCCGGCATCAACCTGATCGACACCGCCGACTTCTACGGCCCGGGCACCGCCGAGCAGATCACCGGCCAGGCGATCGCCGGGCGCCGCGACGAGGTCGTGCTGGCCAGCAAGTTCGGCATGCGCACCCTGGAGGACGGCCGCCGTGTCGTCGACGGCACCCCCGCGTACGTCAAGGAGGCGGTGGAGCTGTCGCTCTCCCGCCTGGGCACCGACCACCTCGACCTCTACTACCTCGCCCGGGTCGACCCGAACGTCCCGGTCGAGGAGACCGTCGGCGCGCTGGCCGAGCTGGTCGAGGCCGGCAAGGTCAAGCACATCGGCCTGTGCGAGGCGGCCGCCTCGACGCTGCGCCGGGCGCACGCCGTGCACCCGATCGCCGCGCTGCAGACCGAGTACTCACTGTGGGAGCGCCACGTCGAGGACGAGATCCTGCCGACCGCGCGCGAGCTCGGTGTCGCCCTGGCCGCCTACCGCCCGCTGGGCAGCGGCTTCCTCGGCGGCAGCTTCAACTCGCCCGAGGACCTCGACCCGTCCGACTTCCGCCGCCACGACCCGCGGTTCCAGGGCGAGAACTTCACCCGGAACAAGGCGATCGCCGACGCCGTCGCCGTGGTCGCCGAGGAGAAGGGCGCCACCGCCGGCCAGCTCACGCTGGCCTGGGTGCTGGCCCAGGGCGAGGACGTGGTGCCGCTGTTCGGCGCCCGCCGTCCGTCCCGGATCGAGGAGAACGCCGCCGCGGCCGACCTGGAGCTGAGCGCCGAGGACCTCAAGCGGATCGCCGACCTCGTCCCGGCGACCGCCGGCGACCGCTACGCCGCCCCGCTCCTGGCCACCATCGACCGGGGCTGACCCTGTCTCTTATACACAACTCAGAGCCCCCGAGACCACATGGTGGCTCGGTTTGGGG
>NZ_JBHWIR010000439.1:0-1222 GCF_042731835.1 Kitasatospora sp. NPDC059817
GGGAGTCCATGCGGAGTATCGGCGACCGACGACAACGCGGCGAGGTGCGTGCTCCGGCGTCGCGCGCCCGGCGTGATCCGAAAGAGAGCCCCTAGACCGCGGGGACCATCCCGAGCAGCTCGCTCAGGCGGCGGACCGTGGCGGGCGACTCGCGGTGCAGGCCGGCGACGTCGAGGCCCTCGTCTCCCAGGATCATCAGCAGCGCCTGCTCCCCGATCGCCAGCACCACGACGTAGCCGCTGTTGCAGCGGGTGACCACGTCGCGCAGGCCGCCCACGCCGACCTCGGCCGCGGTGCGCCGGCCGAGGCCGAGCATGGCGGCCGACCGGGCGGCGGCCGACTCGGGGTGGACGGCGGCCGTGTCGGCGGCCACCAACAGGCCGTCAGTGGTGGAGATGACACTCTCCGAGATGCCCATGACCCGGTCGCGGAGGGACTTCAACTCGTCGACCAGCACGGCGGTCGGTGTCTGGCTGCTCATGGTGCGCTCTTCTCACTCTGCTCGGTCGTCTCGGTACGCGCGGTGTGTTCGGCGCGGTGTGCGTTCGGTGGACCCTCGGAAGCGGCCGCCGCTCCCTCGGATCGGGCGGGCAGGCCGCCGGGGCCGCCCGGACCACCCGCGCCGCGTCCGCGGCGGACGCGGCGCGGCAGCGGCCCGGTGCCGGCCGGCGGCGGTTCGCCCGTCGGCATGCGCGGGGCCACGCTCGGTGCCAGGGGAGTGGGGTGCGCCGGTTCCCGGTGGAGCAGGTGCCGGGCGTCCATCCGTACGACGTCGAGGAGCACCGCGAACACACCGCGTCCCAGGGCGAAGCCGAGGTCGCGCGCGGTGCGGCGGCCGGTGGCGGCGGCCAGGATCTCCCGGTAGCGGACCGGGATCCGCAGCGCGCCGGATTCGGCCCGGGCGGCAGGACGGATCCGGATGCGGGCCAGTTCGCCGGGCGGTCCCCAGAGGCGGGTCAGCAGGGCCGTCCGCCGGGCGGTCTCCTCGAAGAGCTGCTCCGGCTCGATGCCCGGGCGCAGCGCGATCCTGGCAGGCGGCGCCGCCTCGGCCGTCTCCCAACTGCCGGGCGGGCTCAGCACCAGGGCGAAGGCCCCGTCGAAGGCGGCGGCGGTGCAGACGGCTTCGAGCTCGGCGGCGCCGATCGACCCCTGAGCCACCAGGGCCGCGCCGAGGTCGCCGCCCCAGGTCGGGGGAGCGTCCGCCGGCCGGCCGGCGGACGCG
>NZ_JBHWIR010000440.1:0-1217 GCF_042731835.1 Kitasatospora sp. NPDC059817
GCCGCCTGGGCGGGGACCTGGCGGCGTACGACGCGCAGGCTGCGGGTGAACGAGAGCCGGTCGACGTCCAGGCCGTCGTTGAGGGCGGCCTGGTGCATCAGCTGCCGGATGGCGTGGTGGACGAGCAGGAGGCCGTAGACCTCCTGCTCGACACCCCACGGGTACTTCGAGCGCAGGACGAGCCTGGGGCCGCGCTGGTGGGTCTTGATCTCGTCCAGCGTGGTCTCGATCTCCCAGCGCTGGGCGTAGAGAGCGGCCAGTTCGGCGGCCGGTGCCTCCTCGGGGTCGAGGAGGGTGGTGATCAGGCGGTAGACGGTGGCGTCGCCGGTGGAGGCGAGGGTGTACTCGACGACGCGGACGGTCACCGGGTCGCGACGGTTCCTGCGGTCGTGTCCGGCGAAGACCTCGCTGAGGTAGGAGCCGTCCGACAGCGTCCGCACGACGGGCAGGCCGGCGTTCTTGCGTACCCGCCACAGGAGGTCCGCGCCGGTAGCCCGGGCCTGCTGCCACAGCTCGACGCCGTAGAAGCCCCGGTCCGCCAGCAGCAGCATCCCCGCGCGCAGATGGCCGAACAGCCGCCGGGAGAGCGTCTGCTCGCCGGCCGACAGCGGGCCCACCTCGGCGGCGAACATCGCGTGGGTGCCGCACTCGGCCAGCCCCACGACCCGGGCCTGCGGGAACGCGGCCGCCCCGCGTCCCGAGGCATGGCGGCCGAAGAAGGCGTCGTTGGCCTCGGTGTCCGCCAGGTCCAGCGTGGTGCCGTCCACCGCCACCACACGCCAACGCCGATACCACGCACCCGCGGTCCCGGGCACGGCCATCGGACGGCACACCCGGGCGAACAGCAGACGCAACGGCTCCGGCCCCAGCCGCCGCCGGGCCCGGCCGATCGCGGCGGTCGTCGGCACCCGCCACGACCGCCGCCCCTCTCCCAGTCCCTCACCCAGCAGCCGCGCGACCTCCTCGTAGCCCTGCCCGAAGAACAGGCACATCGCCAGCACGAAGTACACGACCACCCGCGCCGGCAACAACCGACTGCGCTGCTCGGCCCGCCCGGTCTCAGCGATCACCTCATCGACCAGACCCGGCGGAAACACCTGCGTCAGCACCCCGATCGCGATCCGATCCGACAACCGCTCACCCGCACACGACTTGACCTGCCCCACCCTCGCCACACCACAACCAACGAGACAGACACACCAAAGTCACTGGCATTG
>NZ_JBHWIR010000441.1:0-1199 GCF_042731835.1 Kitasatospora sp. NPDC059817
GATATATCAATGTCTTAATAACATTTTGATTGGGAAGATGGTTTTAAAAATAGAGAAAGTAGCTGCGTGTTTCCGCAGCATACTTTCTTTGATTGAAAATTTGACACATAGAACAATTTGTTCATGTGTCAAATGCTGTGGAAGCAGCAAGGGTTTTTCTGATTTTCTGCCGATCTCTCATCGGCGGAAAAATCGGGTCGGCGGACAGCCGACAAGTGGCACGAACTTTCGATGCGATAGCGAGAATGAGAGAGCCACCAGCACCGCAGGTCGCACGTCCAAATTTGCCATGGGCATAATTTGGTGTAGTGCGTTACACCAAAGATAAACTTTGTGTTACCATAACCCCTATACAGTGGTCTGAATCGGGGGTTTTTCTCATGGCAAATTATGCGGTCATAAGGATGGAAAAATACAAAAAAGATAGATTGAATGGAACACAAAAACACAATCAGCGGGAGTTTCAAAAAAGCAAAAATGAAAATATAGATCGGGAGCGGACGCACTTAAATTATGATCTGGTGAACGAGAAACCGATTAGCTATTCAAAAGCGGTTCATGAAAAAATTGAGGGGCGGGTCAAACGGAAGGTCCGAGCGGATGCTGTCTTGGTCAGCGAATTTTTGATCACGGCAAGTCCTGACTATATGAATGGGATGAGCGAGAAGGAGCAGCGGCGCTATTTTGAAACAGCGGTTGATCATTTGAAAGAGAAATACAGCGCTGAAAACATGCTTTATGCCACAGTCCATATGGATGAAGCGACTCCTCATATGCATGTTGGTATTGTACCGATCACGGAGGACGGTCGACTCTCTGCGAAAGATTTTTTTAATGGCAAATTGAAGATGAAAGCCATTCAAGATGATTTTCATCGGCACATGGTTGAAAACGGTTTTGACCTGGTACGCGGCGAACCAAGCGAAAAGAAGCATGAGAATGTTCACCAGTATAAAATAAATCAGCGGAAAGCGGAGCTTGAGCGGCTTAATGCTGAAATTGCTTTAAAGGAAAGCAGAGAGAGGAACTGGAAAAGCAAAACAAAGCTGTTCAAGCAGTTATAGAAGTGAAAAAAGAATCGCTGACAGTTAAGGCTGAAGAGTTGAAAATGCCGACTATTGAACATGAAAAAGCGTGGCTCAAAAAGGATAAAGTCATTGTGCCGGAGCGGGAACTTCATGCTTTGTACGCCTATGCGG
>NZ_JBHWIR010000442.1:0-1194 GCF_042731835.1 Kitasatospora sp. NPDC059817
TGTTGTGGGCGGCCCGGGCGGGGGATTGGGCGGGGGGGGGGTATGCGCGTCTCCAGGGGTTACCGGCGGGGCGCCGGGGGGGGCGGGCGCCGCCCGGAGACCCGGTGTCCTTCGCGGGGGCCGGAAATCTGGTGTCCTTCGCGGGCAATCCGCGCCGGGTGCGGCTTCGAACGCCTGACGTCGCCGTGTTCCGTCGGCCCGGCCGGGTGTCCGTCCGGCCGGGATTCCCTGGAGGTCGTGCCATGCCCACCGTCCACTGGCCGGGGCCGTCGCCCGTGCGTTGCGAGCGCGAGGCGGCCGGATGAGCACGGTCGTTCACCTGTCCGGGCCGGGGCGTCCGGGCACCGACCTCAAGGAGCTGCTGAGCAGGACCGCGCGCGGCGACCGGGAGGCGTTCGGCCGGCTGTACGACGCGGTGGCGGGCCCGGTGCTGGGGCTGGTCCGCCGGGTGCTGCGGGATCCGGCGCAGTCCGAGGAGGTCGCGCAGGAGGTGATGCTGGAGGTGTGGCGCACCTGCGCCCGCTACCGGCCCGAGCGCGGGGAGGTGCTGGCGTGGGTGCTGACCATCGCCCACCGCCGCGCCGTGGACCGGGTGCGGGCGGCGCAGGCGGCCGCCGACCGCGACCAGCGGGCCGCCGCCGCCTCGCACGTGCCGGCGTTCGACGAGGTCGCCGAGCAGGTCGAGGGGCGGCTGGAACGCGAGCAGGTGCGGCGCTGCCTGAAGGGGCTGACCGAGTTGCAGCGGGAGTCGATCACGCTGGCCTACTACCGCGGGTACACCTACCCGCAGGTCGCCGAACTGCTCGGCACCCCGCTGGGCACCGTCAAGACCCGGATGCGCGACGCGCTGATCCGGCTACGCGACTGCCTGGGAGTGGGAGCATGAGCGGCGCCGACCTGCACACGCTGACCGGCGCCTACGCCGCGCACGCCCTCGACGCGGACGAGCGCGCGCAGTTCGAGCGCCACCTGGCGCAGTGCCCGGCCTGCGCCCGGGAGGTGGCCGAGTTCACGGCGACGCTGGCCAGGCTGGGCGCCGCGCAGGCCGTCGCGGTGCCCGGGGAGCTGAAGTCGCGGGTGATGGACGCGCTGGACACCGTCCGGCAGGAGGCCCCGCGCGCCGCGGCCGGGCCCGACGGCGCCCGGCGCCCCGGGCGGCTCGCCCGCGGCTGGCCGCGGCTGGCGCTGGCGGCC
>NZ_JBHWIR010000443.1:0-1182 GCF_042731835.1 Kitasatospora sp. NPDC059817
TATTGCGGCGCTCGTGTACTTCGCATTTCGTATCAAGATTTACCACATGGTCTTTCCAAGCTAGATATACCTCAGCGACAACCGATTTACCTGTACCGGTTTGACCACAGATAAAAACGTGTTCGTCATCGCCAATTGTCATTCGCATGTTTTCCACTTCCTTTCGTGCTGTAAGCTTTCACAACACGCTTCACGCCTTTACCTCTTTTCATAGCAGCCATGATGGACGGTTTCGGGATTTTGTCGTAAGGGATTTTCTCCACAACTAAAAATTCCTCGCCCTGTTCGATAATGTCCAAGTGTTCAAACCAATAACGGCTGTATTCATGCATGGGGATGTTGTAATAGAAGTCACCTTGCTTCAGCGTCACCATACCGGACATAGTCGATCATCCCCTCTAAATGGTTGAGGAATTTTAAGACATCAATATCCTCCGAAAGGGATGAGTTGATGTAAGGAGCCGCCAAATTGCTTACTAGTGGGTTCCCCAGATCGTTCAGCAGGCTTTTGATTAGTTCTTTCAGGCGCGCTTTCATTTCCTCGTTGTTCTGTTGGTTGTTTTGGTAGTTCTCGTTTTGGCAAGACATTTTTCTGTACCTCTTTCTTTTTAGGTTGTTTGGATTTCCACATAATGAATTTAGGTATAAAGATCGTAAAGCACGCAATGAGTAACGCTATATGGTCTGCATACTCACTGGCGACACCCGCCACGCCTTCAGACTTCGCCATGATGTTTGCGAGTGGCGTACATATCTGTTCGGCTTCATCGGCGGTTAATGCAAAGTCTTCCATCCCAGGTCGTGCTGCCACGATCGCGCTTGTCGTCAGTAACAGCATTTTCAGCTGGGATGAATCAACATTGCCCGCCGTCTTTTTCTTGGCTGCGCTTTTCTTTTTCGTGCCAGTACCAGGAGGGCGACCGCGTTTCTTTTTCGGCTGTTCCTCCTGGTCACTTCCCGGCACATCTACCATAACCACCCGAGGAGCGTTTTCGCTTTGCTTGGTGCTGGCTGTTCCTCTTCCTCCGGTTCCTCCACTTTTGGCGGTTCCGGTACTGGAATTTCCTGTGCTTGTCCCTGCGGCTGTTCCTTTGTTCCCATCAGGTTTTGGATGTCCTGTAGCAGATTCTTTGCCCATTTTGGCGCGTCCTCCTGTTCCTCTTTTTTCGGTGTTTCTTCAGC
>NZ_JBHWIR010000444.1:0-1171 GCF_042731835.1 Kitasatospora sp. NPDC059817
CAGCATGACAGGACCAAGCTTCTCCGGCGGCGCCGGTCAGACGGTGTTCGGCGGCGTGGACTCCCACGCCGACACGATCCACCTCGCCGTCGTCACCGACCGCGGCGGCCACGTCGCCGACGCCGAGTTCCCCACCACCGGGGCCGGCTACACGGCCGCGATCGCGTTCCTGACCGCCCACGGCACCGTGACCGCGATCGGGGTGGAAGGCACCTCCTCCTACGGCTCCGGCTTCACCCACGCCGCCCGCCAGGCCGGCCTGACCGTCGTGGAGGTCAACCGGCCCGACCGGGCCGAACGCCGCCGCATCGGCAAGTCCGACCCCATCGACGCCTACGCCGCCGCCCGCGCGGCCCTCTCCGGCCGGGCCGACGCCGCACCCAAGGACGACACCGTCGCCGGCATCCGCGCCCTCCACAACGCGGCCCGCTCCGCCGTCAAAGCCCGCACCGCCACCCTCAACCAGATCACCCACACCCTCATCGGCGCACCCGACGACATCCGCGCCAAGTACGGTGCCCTGCAAGGCGACAAGCGAACCGACACCCTCGCCCGGCTCCGTCCCGCCGGCGACACGGTCCGCGTCGCGGTCCTGACCGCGCTCAAGACCCTCGCCAAACGCGTCAAAGCCCTCACCGACGAGCACGACACCCTCACCAGGACGCTCGACGCCCTGGTCACCGACCTCAACCCCGGCCTGCGAGCCACCCACGGGGTCGGCCCCGACACCGCCGCCCAGTTGCTGATCACAGCAGGCGGCAACCCCGACCGGCTCCGCGGCGAGGCATCCTTCGCCGCCCTGTGCGGAGCCGCACCCGTGCCCGCCTCCAGCGGCCGCACCAACCGCCACCGCCTGTCCCGCGGCGGAGACCGCGCGGCCAACGCCGCCCTCTACCGGATAGCCCTGTGCCGGATGTCCAGCGACCGACGCACCCGCGACTACGTCGCCCGCCAGAGCGAGGCCGGCCGCACCAAGAAGGAGATCATCCGCCTCCTCAAACGCGCCATCGCCCGCGAGATCTTCCGCTGCCTCACCACGACCGTCACGGCCCCCGAGACCGCCGACCTCCGGCCCGCCCGCCAGGCCAAGAACATCACCCTCACCGCCGTCGCCAACCACTTCGGCGTCTGGCCCGCCACCATCTCCACCCTCGAACGCGGCACCCGCCGA
>NZ_JBHWIR010000445.1:0-1169 GCF_042731835.1 Kitasatospora sp. NPDC059817
CTAGTGTCCTGAGTCTCAGAAGCACTGCATAACTAGGACTTGGGGCTCGGCAAGCGGTTGAGGTAGCCGGCGAGGCGTTCGAAGATCTCGTCGGCGGACTTGGTCCAGGTGAACGGCTTGGGGTCTTCGTTCCAGTGGGCGATCCAGTCGCGGATGTCCTTCTCCAGGGCCTGGACGTTCTTGTGGACGCCGCGCCGTATCTGCTTGTCCGTCAGCAGGCCGAACCAGCGCTCGACTTGGTTGAGCCAGGACGAGCTGGTGGGCGTGAAGTGCAGGTGGAAGCGCGGGTGTGCGAGCAGCCACTTTTGGATGGCGGGGGTCTTGTGGGTGGCGTAGTTGTCACAGACGAGGTGGACGTCGAGCTCGGCGGGGACTTCCTTGTCGAGCTTGGCAAGGAACTTCTTGAACTCGGCGGCGCGGTGGCGGCGGTGCAGGGAGCCGATGACCTCGCCGGTAGCGGTGTTGAGCGCCGCGAACAAGGTGGTGACGCCGCCGCGCAGGTAGTCGTGGGTGCGGCGCTCGGGCATGCCGGGCATCATCGGCAGCACCGGCGCCGAGCGATCCAGTGCCTGGATCTGCGACTTCTCGTCGACGCAGAGCACGATGGCGCGCTCGGGCGGATCCAGGTACAGGCCCACCACATCGCGGACCTTCTCCACGAACTGCGGGTCCTTGCTCAGCTTGAACGTGTCGACCTGGTGCGGCTTGAGGCCGAAGGTGCGCCAGATCCGCGAGACCGTCGACTGGCTCAGTCCGCTCTGCTTCGCCATTTCGCGGGTGGACCAGTGCGTGGCGCCTTTCGGCGTCGTCTCCAGGGTCCGCACGATCACATCCTCGACGTGCTCGTCCGTCACCGTGCGGGCAGGGCCCGGCCGCTTCTCGTCGGCCAGGCCCTCCAGCCGGTTGGCTGCGAACCGCTTACGCCACGTGGCCACCGTGGTCGGATGGATGCCGAGGCCAGCGCCCACCGCAGTGTTCGACAGCCCGTCGGCACAAGCGAGGACGATCCGGCAGCGCAGCGCCAGAGCCTGCGCGGACGTCGCCCGCCGCGACCAGCGCAGCAACGTCTCACGCTCGTCATCCGTCAGAACCACTTCGACCGTCGGCCGACCCATACGCGCCATGAGCCCAGCATACTTCTATAGCTTTCCTAAGACTCAGGACACTAG
>NZ_JBHWIR010000446.1:0-343 GCF_042731835.1 Kitasatospora sp. NPDC059817
GACGCGCGCCCCCCGCGCGCGGCCGCCCGCCGGCGGGCCGGGGGGCGCGCCCGCCGCCACCCGGGCCCCACCTCTTGTCGGCCACAAATGGTCTCGCCTATAAGCCAGTTGCCCACGCCGGCGACGGGGGTTTCGTGCCCCGCCCTGGAGGTCGACACCTTTCCGAAGGAGAAAGAAGCACGCGTTCGATTGAGCCCGTGTGGGCACCAGGACGGTTTCCGAAGACCCGGATGTCTCCCCAGAGATCACGCCATGGGGGGGGCGTGGGGGCCCGGGAAGAACGGGGCCCCCTAAAGTGGGGGTGAGAGCGTGTGTCCCCCTCGCAGACCCGGGGGGCGCGGGC
>NZ_JBHWIR010000446.1:353-1141 GCF_042731835.1 Kitasatospora sp. NPDC059817
CAACTCACACCCACACACCCCCACACACCCTCACCCTGGGGGTGTGGGGGGTTGTTTTTTTTTTTTACTCCCAAGCTTACCCCCCCTCTACCCGCCCGGGGGCCCTGATCCGCCCCCATGACTGACCGAGCACCAGAACTGGCGGGATACGACGGCATGCCCCAAGGCCAACCGGGCGTTCCCGGCAACCAGGGGCCACACGAACGTGGCACATGGGACGAAGGGGCAGCCCCACAAAGTCCTGGCCCCCACCGACGATGGCGTCCCCCTCAACTACCAGGAGGGCCGGGAGCCGCCGTCCAGGCAGCGAGCCAACCTACTTCCTCCTGATGCCGGCAACCCCGCCCGGAGGCGCGAAGCCGAAAGGCCTGATTCTCCTCCTGGGCCGTCACCCCGGAACAATCCCCACAAGCGCGGGGCCAACTCCGGTCTCCGGGCGCCTCGAAGCACACCGAGGAGCAATCCCTGCAAGCGGGGGGCCGATCTCCAGGGCGATGCCCTCGGTGCCCTGAACCGAGAGCAACCCCCGCGAGCGCGGGGCCGACTGGGCCGTGCTGTTCCCCGGCGAGCCGGTGCTGGAGCAATCCCCGCATGTGCGGGGGCCAACCCGTACAAGGCGGAGCAGGACATCGAGCG
This sequence comes from Kitasatospora sp. NPDC059817, assembly GCF_042731835.1. Lineage (NCBI taxonomy): Bacteria > Bacillati > Actinomycetota > Actinomycetes > Kitasatosporales > Streptomycetaceae > Kitasatospora > Kitasatospora sp. NPDC059817. The sequence goes on from NZ_JBHWIR010000446.1 coordinate 990, forward strand.
GCGGGAGTAATCCCCGCGAGCGCGGGGCCGACAGTCCCAGCGCGCCCACAATGCCGGGCTGACGGGAGCAATCCCCGCGAGCACGGGGCCGACCAGGTCACCGAGGAAGACCCCGCGCTCGTCGTGGAGCAATCCCCGCGAGCGCGGGGCCT
>NZ_JBHWIR010000447.1:0-1118 GCF_042731835.1 Kitasatospora sp. NPDC059817
GGGAGTCCATGCGGAGTATCGGCGACCGACGACAACGCGGCGAGGTGCGTGCTCCGGCGTCGCGCGCCCGGCGTGATCCGAAAGAGAGCCCCTAGTACTCCAGCAGGACTTCGACGTTTTGCCTGCTGGAGTACTGACGGCTCGCCGGTCAGGGCACCGGGACGCGGTACGGCTCCGGGGCCGGCTCGGCCCGGTGGTGGTGGCGGGCCGGGCGGAGCGGCCACCAGAGGGCGCGGCCGAGCAGGGCGGCGACGGCGGGCACCAGGACCAGGGACAGGACGACGGCGGAGAGCAGGATGCCGAGCGTCAGCGCGAAGGCGACCTGTTCGCTGCCCGGGGTGGCGGCGAGGGTCGCGAAGGAACCGGCCAGGACCAGGCCGGCCGTGGCGATGGCGGGCGTGGTGTGCCGTACGGCGCGGGCGACGGCGGCGCGGGGCGGGCCGGGGCGCTGCATCTCCTCGCGGATCCGGTCGGTGATGAGGATGTTGTAGTCGGTGCCCAGCGCCACGACGAACAGGAACAGCACCAGCGGGAGGGTGAAGCTGACGCCCGGTTCGCCCAGCCCGTGCTGGAACAGCAGGGTCGCGGCGCCGAGGGTGGCGGCGAAGCCGAGCCCGACCGAGAGCATCAGGACCAGCGGGGCGAGCAGGCTGCGCAGGAGCAGCAGCAGGATCAGGGCGATCAGGGCGGCCGCGACCGGGAAGACGATCGCCAGGTCGTGGTCGACGGCGGTGGAGATGTCGGCGAAGATCGCCGCCGTGCCGCCCACGTGGGCGCTGGTCCCGGCGGGGGTGTGGGCGGCGACCGCGGCGCGGACCGGGCCGGAGGCCAGGTCGCGGGCGCGCCGGCTCTGCGGGTCTGCGGTCAGGTAGAGGTCGATCCGGGCGGCGCGCCGGTCCCCGTTGAGGACGGTGCCGCCCGTCTTGCCGACGCCCTCGACCTGGGTGAGGGCGTGGGAGAGGCCGTCGAGCCGGCCGGGGGTGAGGGTGGTGCCGTCCGTGGTGAAGAAGTATACGCTCGTAGGGTCGGAGAAGCCGGCCGGCAGGGTGCGGGAGATATAGGCGGACTTGGCGTCGGCCGGGGGCCCTTAGCCCGCGCCACCCACTCCCTAGTAAATC
>NZ_JBHWIR010000449.1:0-1096 GCF_042731835.1 Kitasatospora sp. NPDC059817
GTATAGGTGAAGGGCTTCGCCTGACACAACAAAACGACGGAATCCACTGTTTAATTCCAGTGCAATATTTCTGATAATCTGGTATGGTGAAAATGGTTTAGTTGGAATTGCCGCGTTCTGCGATTTGAGAGAGACAGTCGCGTCAAATTCAACTAAAATTTGTGATAGCAGGCGTACTTTCGGTAGGTTGAATGATACCGTTTGTGCGTCCTCTGTCACTGTCTGTGTACCCATCATCTGCCATGTTTGGCGGGTAGCCTGCGAGAATAGTTGAGCCTTTGCCTGTGCTGATAGTTGCTGTTGAGTTGCCATAAATTAAAATTCCTCCTTAGACTTCTGCCGCGATTGTAGATACAACCGGGATATGATATTTTGCTGAAGCTTTCTTAATAATCCACATGAAAACCATCGTGATAAATACAGTAATGAACGTATGAACTAACCATTTAACCTTCATGCTTTTTTCCTCCTTATACTGCGTTTACTAATTGCGTCACACCGTTAACCGGATGCTTCGTGACAATAACCTTTGTTACGACAATGACCATCATTGTGAATAGCGCAATGACAATCATGTTCTTCAGCCCGACACCTGCAAATTTTCGTGTCTCCAAGTCATCACCTCCTTTAAAGCTTCAATTTTGCTAGTACCGGGTTTTGCATACCCACTTTCCAATACCAAAAATTGTGCCCGCCGGGTTGCTCCATAAATTGCGGCATCCCTGTTGCTTTCACAATCTTTTTACGGTCATCCGGGTTTTGCATGGTGAAAATGAAATAGTGTGAACTGTTGGCCATAGCAATGACCGGAATGTCTGTTGGGCGCTGGGTACAAGCCCAAACGACTGCTTCTTTCGAACGCCCGCGCGTGTATAAGGCTTTCAATTCTTTCGGGTAGTTATGGGCGCTTGGCGCGACTTCCATTAATTCGTCTATCCATAGAATCGTATTTTCACGCTTGTACACCCAGCTCATGAGCGCGTTGTAATATTCCGGCTCTAATTCTTCAGCGACCGGGCAATAGATAATTTTCGGCGTCTCGACCTCGGACACGTCTTCCAATCGGTGAACCACAGTAAAGTCCTTACCTTCCTGC
>NZ_JBHWIR010000450.1:0-1091 GCF_042731835.1 Kitasatospora sp. NPDC059817
GCTCAGGACTGAGCAGCCGGGGGACTCAACTACGCGCGAAGGTGTTCCAGTGCCTTCTCCAGCGCGTCCTCAGCGGCAACCGCCACGTCCGGCTCCACGCCAACGCCCTCCCAGTTGGTGCCGGTGACCGGGTTGATCGAGCGGGCCGCCGGCACGGTCACCGTCACATGCGGCGCAACAGGAATACGGGCCGTCGGGTGGGCGCCACCACGCGTCGTCTGCCCGACCAGCGTCGCCCGCTTGAGCACCTTCAGGTTGTACGACAGCTCCTCCCCACCGGAGAAAGTGAAGTCGCTGGTCAGCACCGCCACCGGCCGGTCCGAATAGCGCGGCGCGGCGAGGTGCCCGAGGGTCCAGTACTGGCGGGTGGAGTCGGTAGCCCGGTCGTAGATGTCGTTGAGGTGCACCTCGTCGTCAGCGAAGAAGTAGCTGCACCACAGCTGAACGCCCTCCGGTGAGCCGCCGCTGCACTGCCGCAGGTCGATGACCAACGCCTCGGTGGAAGCGACCAGTTGCATCGCGGCGGCGATCGCGGGACCGCCCACCCCGGCCGGGGGAATCATGCGCAGATCGAGGTAGCCGATGTTGCCGTCGAGTTGCTCTGCCCGCCGGATGCCGTAGTTCTTCTCCCGGGCGTACCGCTCGAACCGGGCCCGGGCGACGTCCTCCGGCTCCTCGTCCATCGACTGCGGCTCCTCGCTCCACAACAGCCGCAGGTGCTTGTCCGGACACACCCCCTGCAAGTCCTCCGTGACCCGCTCGCACAGCCCCCGCTCGTCCAGGCCCTCATAAGCGCCTTCCGCCAGCCGGTTCCGGATCGCCACTTCAATGGCCGCCGTCTTCTCGGGGAACACGTAACCAGCGGTGATCCGGGCGAGGGCGGTGTCGAGTATCGCTCCATGAGTGATCATTCGCGCGATCGTAGGGCAAGGCCGACCCGATGCCCAGCGGTTTCTCAGCGAACTCCTCACCGTCACCCCCTCCCCCGGCCCCGCATCAAACCCGCCCTCACCCACTGCCGCGCCCACGCCCAAGCCACCCGCTCTTGAGCAACACCCGACCGTGCGCAGGAAGTCGGGCCCGCCGACTTC
>NZ_JBHWIR010000451.1:0-1057 GCF_042731835.1 Kitasatospora sp. NPDC059817
GGCGGTTGGACACCGTCTTCGACCAGCCCTGGCGGGCTCGTGTCCGCCTTGCTCGCACCCTCGACGAGACCAGCTCCCGGTGGTCACCGGTGCGACGGGCTGGTCTCCTGAACCATCCCCGCGTGCGCGGGGCCGACTGCGTGCCGTCGGGAAGTCCGTACTTGCTGGCGGAGCAATTCCCGCGTGTGCGGGGCCGACTATGACGGCGAAGGCGCTCGCTGCCGAGCTCGGGAGCAATCCCCGCGAGCGCGGGGCCGAATTCACGGTCCGGGTCAGACGGGCGATGTACTCGGAGCAATCCCCGCGAGCGCGGGGTCGACAGGGTGTGCATACGTCTTCGCCACTTCGGGAAGGAGCAATCCCCGCGTGTGCGGGGCTGATGCCGCGTACCCCGGCCTGCGCCAGGCGCATCCGGAGCGATCCCCGCGAGCGCGGGGCCAACTATGGCTACATGCCCGCCCCTATGCCCGAGGAGGAGCAATCCCCGCAGGCGCGGGGCCGGTGATCGAGTGGGCATGTGGATCGGGCGGCCCGGGGAGCAACCCCCGCGGGCGCGGGGCCGATATGGCCCGCCTCGGCCTCGGCAGACCAGACGAGGAGCAATCCCCGCGAGCGCGGGGCCGATCTCGACCACCAGGCCGGTACGGCTCAACTCCCGGAGCAATCCCCGCGAGCGCGGGGCCGATCGGTTGTATTCCGCGTCGAGCTTTCCGGCGGCAGAGCAATCCCCGCGAGCGCGGGGCCGATCTCGCCCAGGCGAAGGGCTCGATGTGGGCGATGGAGCAATCCCCGCGAGCGCGGGGCCGATGCCCGGCGAGTGCCGGCCGAGGCCGTCGTCGAGGAGCAATCCCCGCGAGCGCGGGGCCGATACCCCGACCGCGCCTACTGGTCGGGCGACGGAAGAGCAATCCCCGCGCGTGCGGGGCCGATTTGGGGAGAGTGATCGTCAGGTCAAAGCCCTGGGAGCAATCCCCGCGCGTGCGGGGCCGATACTTCCTGACCTGTGGTGATTCGTGTCAGGGGCCGTCAGTTGATTCAGTTCGATTGGGCAGGCGGT
>NZ_JBHWIR010000452.1:0-1014 GCF_042731835.1 Kitasatospora sp. NPDC059817
TGGGTGATCAAAACCAACGGGGCGGCCACTATGGTGGGTTTCGGGGGGGGGGGGGGGGGCGCGCCCGGGGGGCGCGCCGCCCGGGATTGTCGGGAGATCAGAGGGTGAGTTCGGCTGCCTGCTGGCCGCGCTCGCCCTCGGGTGTCTGGATGTGCGGCAGGAATCGGCTCACCGCGAACACGACGGCGTCGGCGATGATCTGGGGCGCATCGTTCAGCACGATATTGACGGCATCCCCTTCGATCCCGATCCGGACTTCTCCGGGCTCAAGGTCGATAAAGAGATAGGCGCTGGTCCCGTCAATTCGGGTCCGGGCCCCGGGGAGCCGGGCGGCGATGTCGCGGGCGTGCTCCTCGACCGCCCGCCGGGTCTTGGCCTGCTGGCTGTTGTGCTCCTTCACGCGCCGGTGCACGTCGCGGTGCGCGTCGATGAACTCGCCGGACAGCAGGGCGGCGATGGCTTCGGCCGCCTCGTCCATGGCGATGCGGATGCTGTCGAGTTCGCCCCGCCGGAACTCGTAGTCGGTGGCGGGGAAGTGACCCCGGATGTGGAGGTGACCGGGGTCGTCGAAGCGCTCGGACAGGTGGAGCTGTCGGGCGTCGAGGTGGGTGAGGATGGCGGCGTGGGTCAACTCCCGGACGCCGTGGAACACCGGCGTCGGTCGCCAGTTCCCGCCGAGCGCGAGGGCGATCGGGTGGGCGAGGTCGGCGACGGTGGGTCGCTGGTCCATCTGTGTCTCCTGGTGAGAGGTGGTGCCGGGGGCCGGTCGGCCCTCCGGTGGTCGGCCGGGGTGTTGCCCTCCCCTTCCGACATCACTAATTAAACCATGTTCTCGGGGTCGGGTCAAGCCAGAGAACACCCCTGACCTGCCCTTTCCCCCACGCCGACCCGCACCCGCCCAGCCGGGCCCGGCCACAACGGGCCCTGGGCGGGGTTCCCTCCTCGGTCGGACAGCTCCGCCGCACCGGGGCTCCGGGCGGGGTGTCCAGGCTCGCGAAGCGACCGCGCAGCGGC
>NZ_JBHWIR010000453.1:0-1011 GCF_042731835.1 Kitasatospora sp. NPDC059817
GCCCGCGGGCGGACAGGCTGAGGTCTGTGACGGTGGCGGCAGGGTCGGCGGCGCGGGAGTCCTGCGGGAGGTAGCCGACGGGGCCGGTGCGGGTGACCGTCCCGGCGGCGGGCGGCAGTTGTCCGGCGAGGGTGGCGAGCAGGGTGGTCTTGCCTGCGCCGTTACGGCCGACCAGGCCGATCCGGTCGCCGGGGGCGATGTGGACGGTGATGTCGGACAGCAGGAGGCGGGCGCCGACGCGCAGGTCGACACCACGGGTGGTGATCATGGGATAACGCTCCGAAACAGCGAACGGACACACGGGTGGTGTGGAGGCGGGTCCGTCGGCTAGGAAATTCGGGGCGTAGACATGCGGCCCAGGGTAGCGGGGCGGGTGGAGCGTCCGCATCCGAATTGCCGGCGGGAGCGCACCGCGTCCGCGCGGGTTTCGGCCAGTGGGGCGGGTGTTGGCTCGTGGGGCCCCCTTGCCGGGGCGCGGGCCCCGCGCTTCCATGACCCGCATGGGTCGACGTGAGCTCGTTCTCTTGACTGATCACAGTTCGACCGAAGGAAGCCGCGACGTCCTCGCCGCCGCCGCCCGGGCCCTCACCGGCCGGGCGCCCGTGCTGCTCGACGCCCGGCACTTCATGACCGGCGGGGGCGGCCGGATCCGCCCCGACGACGGGGGCGGGCTGCGCCTGGAGGCGGACGGCCGCAGCGTGGCGGCCGACGCCGTCGTGGTCTACGAGATCCCGCCGCACCGGCGGCGCGACTTCGCGCCCTTCCAGCGGCTGCTGGGCGCACACGGCGCCCGCTCGCTCGGCACCGATGTGCAGGCCTGGCGGGCGGCCACCGAGAAGGACCTCACGGTGGCCCGCTTCACCCGCGACGGCGTCGCGCACATGCCGACCGTCTCGCTGTCCCGGCCGAGCCTGCGGGCCGGGGGGCCCGCGCGGGCGCGCGGGGCGGGGGGCGGGGGGGGGGCCGCGCCGCCGGGGGGGGGGGGTGTTACTAACCCAGACACCGCCCCCC